>JBGPCS010000336.1:0-3633 GCA_041481875.1 Sulfurifustaceae bacterium | reverse complement strand
GCCTTCTAGTACTCGCCGAAGTCAACGCGTTTCTGCCGGTTCGGAATGATCTCCTGCGTGTAATTTTGCCGTGCGGGCCCGTGTAGAACACGCGCCAGCCGTCGTCGAACGGACGCGAGATTTTGGCGCCGACCATTCCGTGAGCCGTCGGGTCGCCGTCGGAGACGTGGATTCCCGACAGCTCGTTATCGCCGTCGTTTTGAAAACCGTTGCCGGGAATCGCACCGAGCGCGGAATCGATCGCTGCCGAGGGGTCACGGCCTTGCGCAATGATACGCACCGGCTTGTTCGCCGGATCGGCGTAGCTCACACGCGTGTCGAAGAGCCACGCGGAGTCGAGTGCGTTGCCCTGCGTGTGCAGCCCGTCGCCGCGATCCTCTACGAATCGCCGTCCCGACCGGGGCGATGGTATGCTGTAGGCGAGTGACCATCGCCCTTGAAATCGCCGCCGACTCGATGGCGCGAAGCCGTGCCACGTGTGTCATTTGTTTCGAGAGCACGGCACGCGACGCGGCGATCGTGTTGTCACAGACGTTAGCGCTCCCGTTTTTTGATACGCCTCCCGCCACAACGAGTTACCTTCGTTTGGTGCATCGCGGCGTCGCCGTCGAGCTTCACGATCCAACGACAGGCGCGCGGCTGCGCGTCGAATTCTCCGCGGAAGAATTGAAGCGTTACCGGTCGGGTGGTAGCGGACCCAATCCGTTGCGGCGCGCCCTCGGTCCCCGAGGTCGACACATCGTCGATGCGACCGCCGGTCTCGGCCGCGATGCCGTGCACCTCGCCGCGCTCGGATACGAGGTGACGGCAATTGAGCGCAACGCCGTCGTCAGCACGTTAGCGTGCGACGGGCTCGCGCGCGCGCGCGCCGCCGATTTGTTCGCCGCCGACAATCCGCGCTGGCACACGGGCGATGCACGCCGCATCCTTCCGACCCTAGTCCCACCACCCGCCTGCGTGTATCTCGACCCGATGTTCCCGCCGAAGCGAAAGAAGTCCGCGGCGGTACGCAAGGAGATGCAACTGCTGCGCGCCTTAACCGGGGACGACGGTGATTTTTTGGAGCTCTTCAACCTGGCACGCGCGCTCACGACGGACCGTGTCGTCGTAAAGCGCCCGATCGATGCGCCGCCGATCGCGGCGCGCCGCCAGGCGCAATACAGCGGCAAGCTGGTTCGCTACGATGTGTATCGAGGAAACGCCGGATCATGACGGCGCCGTCATCGCCGCCGGCGGAGCCGCTCTTCTATTGCTCGACCATTACCGCGGACACCAACCTCGTGTTGGCGGACGACGAAGCGCACCATGTGGCGGTACAACGTTTACGGCCCGGGGACGGAATCGCGCTGTTCGACGGCCGGGGAAACGTAGCTCGCGGCGTCATCCGAACTATTGGACGCAACGGAGTCCGCGTCGAGATTAGCGCGCGCGATCATGAGCCCAATCCGGTGCCCCGCCTCGATCTCTATTGCGCGATACCGAAGGGCGATCGCGTCGCGGTGCTGCTCGACATGGCAACCCAACTCGGCATGAGCCGATTCATACCGCTTCGGCTGCATCGCGGCGTCGTGCAACCCGGCGAGCGAGCGCAAGAACGGTGGCGGCGCATCTGTCTTGAAGCGTGCAAGCAGAGTCGGCGCGTCCACCTGCCGGAGATCGCCTCCCCGGTGACCGTCGCGCAAGCAGCCGCCGAGGTCAACGCCGCCGGGGATCGTCTGCTGGTTGCTCATCGGAGCACCGGCTCGAAGCCGATGTCCACGGCCAACCTTTCCGGCGCGCTTAGCGTTGCGCTATTCGTCGGGCCGGAAGGCGGATGGACCGACGAGGAGTTAGAGACGCTACGAACTCGAGGCGCCTACTTCGTCCGTCTCGGCGCACCGGTCTTGCGCATCGAAACCGCGGCAGTGGCACTCCTCTGCGCTATGAACATCCTCTCCCCGTGCCGGACCGCGGAGGGTCATTCCGGTTGACCCCGGGCCGGTGTGTCTTAACGGGGAGACCGATTTCCGCGCTGGTGAATTTACCCCGGTAAATTCAGCGATTTCCTACCGTTCGTGCGGCAAGGTGACTTTACACATGCGTCGACAATTTGCCTAAAACATCAAGAAAGCGGCCGATCTGATTGGCGTAAAAAAGCTTCCGATCGCCGAGCCATCTAGTTATACGCCTTCCGAAAAAGAGCGAGTAGTATGAACGGTGGCTTTTGGGAACCAACAATAAACCACAGGGATAGCCACTCTGGGTCAGCGCTTCCGGCTAAGCGCACTTTGTTAAAAGGGACGATCCGAATACAACTCCATAAAAAGCGGATCGTTGTTATTCGATTTTCGCTCGAATGATAAATGGGAGTTCCGATGCCCTCCACGCTTGCGCATGAAACTAACGACGACCCGACCGTAGCGGCGACTGCCGGCGGAAGAACCGCCCGCGCCTATGGCGAATTGTCCTCGACAATGAAGGATCACCTGTACCGTCTGGAAACCGGACTCATCTTTACGAGCCCATGGGTAGTGACGGAGGTCACGGTACGTCGAACCGCGACCATTTTACTTACCGCGAACCGAGTCGCGTTCGATGTAGGCATGGCCGATTCGACGCAGAGCTATCGGGCGGTCGCAATTAAGCCCCTAATCAGGCGCGGCCTCCATGCTGCCAATGTAAAGTTAGTTAGCGTCAACATTGGACCGCTGCATCCATCCTTCCGGGTGTTTCGCGCGATCCCCGCTCCCGGCGCACTAGCCTTGGATCGTGAGGTATTTGCGCCGTTCGACTCGGCGCTTGAGGCGGCCTATCGCGGTCAAGTGACGATCGATGAGATGGCGGCGCTGTATGAAGCAATCATAGCGACCACGGTTCGCCATCTGCCCCGAGTGAAACCGGCGGATGCGCGCGTCGAGCGCGCGATCGAGCTGCTGCACGAGAACCCTAACCGTCCGCTTGACGAGTTGGCCGATGCGATTGGACTGTCCTACGGCCGCATGTCGCAGCTGTTCGCGGAAACCGTCGGAATATCCTTGCGCAGCTACCAGCTCGACCAAAAGATACAGAAGGCGTGCTTGCTGCTGCCGACGGGGCGAAAACTAACGGATATCGCTCATGCCTGCGGCTTTACCGACCTCGCTCACCTGTCTCGCGTATTTCAGCAAATGAGCGGCGCCCCTCTGTCTTACTTCATGAATAAAAATTATGTCGAAATTCTTAGAAGAGAGGACGCCCCGTCGACGCCGCCGCCACCGCTGGAAGCTAAACGATAGTCCCACGGCAGACACGAGAGTCGCGTCATTCACCGCGTACAATGTTTCCCGTCAGAAACGCCTATGGGTGAGAGGCGGCGCCCAGCGATATAGAGGGCTGCACCGTCTCCGAGACATTCCCACCGCGCAGCGACCCGCAACATTTCCGGAGGCCCCCCGCGGCCCGTAGCTGCTGCGTACAATTTTTCCCATTTTCTAGCTGTTATGATTTTTTGCCAATTTTTGTTCGTATCGGCTCGATCGGCTCAATCGAGGGAGTGGTTTGACGATAACGTAAACGTAGAGGAACTTAAGCGTCGCATACGTCTGACACCCTCCAGCTATGCCGAGACGCCATAACAACGGTTCTAGGAGAAAGCATATGCCTCGTCTCAAACAG
>JBGPCS010000335.1:0-3638 GCA_041481875.1 Sulfurifustaceae bacterium | reverse complement strand
GGGGGGGGCCCGGTTCCCTACGCTCCTCACCACTCCCGGACGCTCGCCCAACTCGCCGGCGGCGTAAAGACAACGCCGCTCGGGCTCAAACACGGTCGAGCGCAATCCACCGGGAGCGGTTCCGGTGCTCAGCTTGCTCTACGGGGATTAACAACAAACAACAGCAACGTCCGGGTCGCACGAATTGGCGAGCCAAATCAGCGTAGGCGCTGTGCGCCTTGCTAAACGTTCCCGAGGAGGGGCGCGCAGCGTCCCCGCAGTCACTCTCGAAGCGAGTGGTTAGGCGCGACCTCCTGGGTACACCTCAGCAGATACACGGTTAAGCATGCCTACATAGAAACTCATGGCTAGCTCGGCAGCTGTTCGCGGCTCACTGATACCTTTTCTTCGATAGTGACTCATTGGTTTCCCGAGATGTTCCTTAGGCGGATTAAATAATGTACCTCTGTCGGTAATCGGGAGTAATGGCCGATCCCATTCGTCCCACTCGAATCGTACTTTGTCACCAATGGGTATTACTTTTAGATTGGCGTCCCACTCTTTAATCAGCGGACCAATCGTATGCTCTGACACATTTCTTGCGTGGACCAAGTATTTCAACAGTGGGTCCGTCTTTCTCAGTTTCTCGCACTCGGACTCTATGCGCTGCCAGTTTTTCCTTCCGCGCGCCTCTGCGCACGTTTTGCTCCAGGCGCGTTCAATGCAATGCAGGAAGTTTCGCCATGCTCGTTCGTATTCGTGGAAACTATGGATTCCGATCGCAACCATTTTTCTGTAGGCTTCATTGGCTGCTTTTAATTCTTTGGCGGCCTATACCAAAGGGAACGTTTGTTCCTCCCAGTTTTCGATACGTTCACTCATTATTCAGACGCCTAACTATGAATATCCGACTCATCTACGGGATATTGGAGTACGCGTTCCAGACACGTACAGCGAGCGTAGGATCGGGTGAAGCGAAGCGTAACCCATCGGGCTTGTGCATCAGAAGCCCCTACCATAGGGTCGCCGACTATTCGATCGCAGCGGCAATCATCGTGCTTACCGGTTCCGTTCATTGCGATGGGTTGCGCTTCGCTCCACCCATCCTACTCGCGCTGCCCTCCGTGCGTTTGTTACGTCCTCTCGCGCCAAATACTCGGGTCGCTACGAGAATCGCCTTGTTGGGCGCCGCCACTGAGGTTCACTTCTTGTGAAGCGCTACGATGCTGCTGGAACCTGACGGGGAGGCCCCGTCGATGGCCTTGCGCAGCACCGACGGTGATATGTTCCAATGCTCGCCGCCATCGGTGATGACGGTGACGGTCTTCTTGTTATAGCGGGTCACAACACCGTAAGTCGTTGGCCGCCCCTCGGGCTGAAAGCAAACGCGCTCCCCCAGCGAGAACTCGAGCATCGTTGCGTGCGCCCGCATCTGATGTAGAAAGCGAAGCCGCTGAACGACCCGATTGTTCAGGTCGATGAGTTCAGATTCGGTGAGCCGGTCGATATCGATCTTCATCTCGTTACTCCGCTGCGGATTCTGCCGTCGCCTAATGCTACGCTGCACCGCTTTTTGGCGTCGGCTTGAATGTGTAGTTAGGGCGCAACTTTTGGTAAAGAAACTCCGGTGCGAAATCCGCGCCGTTAGGCCAGACGATGGTTTCAATTTCTTTGTCCAGCGAAAACTCGGCGAGCCACGCCTTGTCCTTCAAAGGCTGAAATACCTCTCCCCAGAGTTCGGCTTCAAGATCGACTTCGCCTTCCACACCATCCGCAAACTTTAACCAGATGCGGTAATCGCGTCGATACTTTGCTTCTCGCAGTCTTGGCAGCATCGGTGCTACTCCAATGGATCGATTCACTTCAACGCTTTTTCTTTCAGCGCATCATTCATTATTGTTTGATAACCGACACCACCGCGCTCAGCTCGGGCTCGAAACTCATTGAGCACCGCGTCATGGATATGAATGGTGATGCGTGTCTTACCTTTGGCTGGTATTAGCGCGCCTCGCTTGCCTTTCGAAAAATCGTATTCAGCTCTCATGGCTGTCGGCGGGCCGGCGCACTGGTTCAGTGGTTCGGTGGAAGGACGTGTCGGGCGTTACTTAGACCGAAGCGGAAACCGTTCAGGATGTTCAATAATCTCCGAGGTAAGATCGATATCCAGGTCTGGCCAATAGAAGTGGCCCGGCGTAGGTTGTTCGACATTTAGAACCTTACCCACTGGGGCATCCCTGAACCAAGGAAAATTCTCATACGGCATGAACAACTCTTGGTCGGCGGCCAGGAGCCAGACGCCGTGGCTGGAGATATTCGTAACTTCAACCGCCGAAGTGTTTTTTCCAAGCACGTTTGATCTCATCGGAATGCGCCTCAATCAACTGTTCGATTTTCCTTCAACTGACCACGAGACAAATGATAGTTCTTTGCCAACTCCATGTCAGGCTCCAACCAGTACTTGGTCTCGCCATCGGCACATACGACGTGTACGTGCATTCTCGGTTCCTCACGCGAAAAGAAAAAGAAGCGGTATCCTCTCTCGCGGAAAATTGTCGGGCTCATTTCGCAGCCTCGTCTCTATGTTGTGACGCACAACGCCGCCTTGTGCGGCACCAGCCCCATGCGGCCCGTCTACGGGATATTGGAGCACGCGTTCCAGACGCGTGCAGCAAATGGATTCGCGAAACCTTCGCTCGACCCGCTTCCCGCCGGAATGATAGCCATCACCGACCCGGCGCGGCAGACAGTCCTCCCGGCGGAATGATTCCAAAGTAAAAGCCAGCCATGAGTAATAGGAACAGCGTTATCGAAAGACCGATGCGCCAGGTGAGCGCTCTTGCCGTGGCTGCGCCGCCGCGGTGGCGCAGCATCAGCACTAGCGCTGAAAAAAGGCTGGCGAAAATCAGCAGCAGCATCAGGATGATGAAGCTTTTGACGAGCACATCAGCCTCCCGGCACGTGTGAGAATCCCGATTATACTTAAGCGCAGTGGGTCGGCGACTGAGTAAACGGAGATCGCTTCGACGGAACGGAAAAACTGGCGCACGTGGCGCTGAAAATGTGCATCTATGGTTCGTATGGCGGCTAAGCGACGTGCATCCGCGGATTTCCGCAGCGGCGGACGTGGGGTCGCGGGGAAGTTCGTACTACCTACTCTAGGAATGCTGATCTTCGCCGCGATCTTTAGCGCGCTCGGCGTTTGGCAATTCGAGCGCGCGGATGAGAAGCGCGCGTTGCAAGCGGAATACGATCGGCGCGCGACGCTGGCGCCGGTGCAATTGGGCTCGGCGATTCGCCCCGCCGAGGAACTGCAATTCTTTCGCATCGCAGCGAGCGGGTTTTACGAGAACGACTATCAAGTGCTGCTCGACAATCGCGTACATCAGGGTGCCCCGGGTTATCACGCGGTCACCGCGCTGCGTATCGCGGGCGCGGACACGCGCGTGCTGGTCAACCGCGGCTGGGTACCGCTCGGCGCGGATCGCGCGCATCTGCCGTCGACTACGCCGCCGCGCGGGCGAGTCAGCGTGAGCGGTGTCGGCGTCGTCCCGCGCGTCGGTTTTACATTGGGCGAGCCGGATTCCCTCTCGCGCGACGCGCCGGCGGTGTGGCAGCAGCTCGATCTCGCGCGCTATGCCAGCGGTAGCGGGTTCTTGTTG
>JBGPCS010000334.1:0-3652 GCA_041481875.1 Sulfurifustaceae bacterium | reverse complement strand
GATTGCCATCGAGCGCTTCGTGTATGTCACGCGCGCGCGATCGGAAAATCGACGGCTGTGGGAAACGCTGCTGCCGCCGCTGCAAAGCGGCAAGTACCCGCAGGTGCTCCAAGCGGTGTCGCGATCCGATACCGCCATCGGCAAGATCATTTACTACGGCCTCGAACGGGTAAAGACCGCGCGCCGTCGCGAGGACATCGACGCGGCGATGGAAGAAGGCATGATGGAAATCGTGCCGCGGCTCGAGAAGCGAACGCACTATCTCGCCACGTTGGCGAACGTCGTCACGCTGCTCGGGCTGCTCGGCACGATCATCGGACTCATCAAGGCGTTCACGGCGGTGGCGGCGGTCAATCCGTCGGAGAAATCCGAGCTGCTATCGGCGAGTATTTCGATCGCAATGAACAACACCGCGTTCGGACTGATGGTGGCGATTCCGTTTCTGCTGATGCACGCATTTCTGCAGGCGCGTACCTCGGAGATCGTAGACAGTCTCGAAGCGGCCAAGGTCAAGTTCTTGAACCTAATCGAGCAACGCAAGCCCTCGGCGGGTCAGTAATGCGCAGCACGAAGCGGCGTCTGCGCCGCCACCCGGTTGAGCTGAACATCACGGCGTTCATGAACTTGATCGTCGTGCTCGTGCCGTTTCTGTTGAGCTCGGTGGTGTTCTCGCGCCTTGCGATACTCGAGATGAATCTACCGGCGGGCGCGTCCGGCCCGACAGAGGTCAAGCGCGACCTGCAGCTCGAGATCACCATCCGACCGGACGCATTGGAGGTAGGCGATCGGAATATCGGGTTGATCCAGCGGATACGCAGCACGCCATCGGGGCACGACTACCAGGCGCTTTCCGAACTGATGCAGCAACTGAAGGCGAAGTTCCCCGACAAGGCGGAGGCAACGGTCCTGCTCGAGCCGGAAACACTGTACGACACACTGGTGCAGGTGATGGACGCCGTGCGCATCGCGAAAGTCGAACATGGCGGAGCCGCGCAAAATCGTGAGCTGTTCCCGGAAATCTCGATCGGCGACGCGCCGCGCGCGCTGGAAACCCGGGCCGGGAGGGCGGGATGAACGACTCACCGCTGCTCAAGCGCGCGCTACGCCGCGCGCGCCACAAGTCGATGGTCGATCTTAATCTCGTTTCGCTCATCGATATCTTTACTATTTTGATTTTTTTCCTGCTGGCGAACGTGTCGGACGTCGAAACCCTGCCAAGCACGAAGGCGGTGAAACTACCGGAGTCGACGTCGACGAAGAGCGCGAAAGAAACGGTGGTAGTCATCGTGAGCGAGCAGGAGATCACGGTTCAAGGTTTGCGGGTGGCCGCGGTGTCCGAGGTGTTGAGCATGTCGGGCGAGGTGATCGCGCCGCTCAAGGAAGAACTGGAGCAGTTGTCGAATCGACAGTTGATCGGACCGGAAGGCAAGGCCGGTGCGCATAAAATCGTGACGATCATGGGCGACAAGGAAATTCCGTATCGGTTGTTGCGCAAAGTGATGGTCACGTGTGCACAAGCGAACTACGCCGAAATTTCGTTCGCTGTGTTGAAGAAGAAGGGATAGCGCATGTCCTATTACGCGTCGGGCGCGTTGCCATGGACCGTCTCGGAAGAAGACGAAGGACGATTTCGCAAGATTCTAAAACGGATCTTCGTACTGTTCGTTCTGCTGTGTTTGATCTGGCCGTGGCTACCGGTACCGAAAACGGATCGGCACGCAGCGGAGGAAGTCCCGCCGCGGTTGGCGAAGCTCGTGCTCGAGAATCGGCAAGTGCCGCCGCCCGTAGCACCGAAGGCGCCGGACACGCCGCTACCCGAAACCGCGAAGACGAAACCCGAGGCAGCAAAGAAGGAAGTTAAGAAAGAGGTCGCCGTCCCACCAGATGCTACCAAGCGTACCGAGATTGCTCGACAGAAAGCGTCTCGCTCGGGTCTTCTCGCTTTCAAAGACGACCTGTCCGATCTGCGCGGCAACGCGGTAGCGGCAAAGCTGAACAAAGATTTAAAACCGGGACCGGGTTTGGGATCGGGTGCCGGGCCCGGTGTCGGCACTGCCGCTAAAGGTCCGGCGATGGGATCAGGCGCGCGCGCGATTATCACGTCGAACGCGGCGAGCGGTAGCGGCGGCATCGCGGTCGCGCGCCTGAGTCAGGGAACGGGCGGCGGCGGTCTGGCCGGTCGTTCGACGACACAGGTCAACAGCCCGATCGGCGGTGGCGCGGGTGGCGGCGGAGGTGGCGGAAGCTTGCAGCGAGGCGGCAGCGGGAAGTCGGCGCGTTCGCTCGAGGAGATCCGCCTGGTATTCGATCGGAACAAGGGCTCCATTTATACGTTGTACAACCGCGCGCTGCGCGAGGACTCGACTCTGCAAGGAAAGGTAGTGCTCAAGCTCACGATCGCGGCTTCGGGCCAAGTTCTGGCGTGCGACATTATTTCGAGCGAGCTCAGCGCGCCGGAGTTGGAGCGCAAGCTCCTGGCGCGCATCAAGCAATTCGATTTCGGCGCGAAAGAAGTCGACGTCATGGTGGTGACGTATCCGATAGATTTTCTGCCGTCTTAGCCGAGCTGATTTCGCCGGTTTTTTTCAGTACCATAGCCGCCCTTTCCCGCTGGCCGATCGATGACGGTCCGAACCCGGTTTGCCCCAAGCCCCACTGGTTTTCTGCACATCGGCGGCGCGCGCACCGCTTTGTTCAGCTGGTTGCACGCGCGCAAGCACGGTGGGACGTTCATCCTGCGAATCGAAGATACCGATATCGAGCGTTCAACCGCCGAGTCGGTAAACGCGATCCTCGAGGGCATGACATGGCTTGGGCTCGAATATGACGAGGGCCCGTTCTTTCAAACCGAGCGATTCCCGCGGTATCGCCAAGTATTGGACGAGATGTTGCGGGCGGGTAAGGCGTACTACTGTTACTGCTCGAAGGAGCGCCTCGAGCAACTACGCAACGAGCAAATAGCGCGCAAGGACAAGCCGCGCTACGACGGGCGGTGTCGCGCGGGTGTTGCCGATCCGCCGGCGGGGGTCAAGCCGGTGGTGCGTTTCAAGAATCCTCTTGACGGTACGGTGGTGGTCGAGGATTTGATTCGAGGAAGGGTCGCGTTTCAAAACGCCGAGCTTGACGATTTAATTGTCGCGCGCGCCGACGGCACGCCTACCTACAATTTTACCGTTGTCGTCGACGATATGGACATGAAAGTCAGCCACGTCATTCGCGGCGACGATCATCTGAACAACACGCCCCGCCAGATGAATATGCTTCAAGCGCTCGGTGTGAATCCGCCGATTTATGCGCATGTACCGATGATTCTCGCTTCGGATGGCTCGCGATTGTCTAAGCGCCATGGCGCGGTCAGCGTCATGCAATATCGCGACGAGGGTTATTTGCCGGAGGCGTTGCTGAATTATCTCGCGCGCCTCGGCTGGTCGCGTGGCGACCAAGAGGTTTTCTCGGTGGATGAGATGATTGAGCTATTCGACGTGCGAAACGTACACAGCTCGGCCGCCGCCGTGAATCCGGACAAGCTGCTTTGGCTCAATCAGCACTATATAAAGACGAGTGACCCGAAGCATATAGCCCATCACCTGAGTTACCATCTCGGTAAACTCGGCGTTGATCCGTCGCACGGGCCGGACTTGGTCGAAGTCGT
>JBGPCS010000333.1:0-3686 GCA_041481875.1 Sulfurifustaceae bacterium | reverse complement strand
CGACGGAAGCCGGTCGTTGCCGCGCGCTCCTAAGAGCGCGCTCGCGCGCGCACTGATTCATGAAATCGCCGTGAGGTACCATGCAAAAAGTAGAGCTCAAGATTCTCGACAAGCGCATCGGCAATGAATTCGCGCTGCCCCAGCGTGCCACCGACGGGGCCGCAGGCCTCGACCTCTGCGCGTGCATCGATGAGCACATTCATATCGCGCCCGGCGAAACGCATCTCATACCGACCGGCATCGCCATCCATATAAACGACAAGCGTCTCGCCGCCGTGCTGTTGCCACGCTCGGGCCTCGGCCACAAGCACGGCATCGTGCTCGGCAACCTCGTCGGTCTGATCGATTCCGATTACCAAGGGCAAGTCCTGGTGTCGATTTGGAATCGCGGCAAGGGTACGTTCACGCTCGAGCCGGGCGATCGTATCGCTCAGATGGTTTTCGTCCCTATCGCGCAAACGGAATTCCAGGTCGTCGAGGACTTCACGACGTCCGGCCGCGGCGCCGGCGGCTTCGGTCATACCGGCAAGAAATAGCGCCTCGGCCGATACGAAGGACAGCACCAGGCGTAACGACACTACCGTCTACGATCCGTGCGCCGCCGCGCGCATTCCCTCGAGGATAGTCCAGCTAACTAAAGGAAGGTCTGATTAATTATGATTGTCCACCGCAGAGGACACAGAGGACGCGGAGGAATTCAAATAAAATCAAACCAAAACCCTCTGCGTCCTCCGCGTCCTCTGCGGTTAAGATTAATATTTCAGAGTGTCCCTAGCCCGCCGGCGACGCGTTGCTCTACACTGCGCGCTCGCCCACCGAGAGTGCGCTCATGTCCACGGCTGGTTCTGTGACTCCGTCTAACGTCATCCCACCGCTTGAGATCTTCAAGGCGTACGACATTCGCGGTGTCGTCGGCAAAACGCTTACCGCCGAGTTCGTCGAAAGCATCGGACGGTCGATCGGCTCCGAGGCGCGCGCGCGCGGGAGTCAGCGATTCGCCGTCGGTCGCGACGGGCGTTTGTCCGGTCCCGATCTGGTGCAGGCGCTGGCACGCGGGCTTACGCAATCGGGCTGCGACGTGCTCGACATCGGTCAGGCGCCGACGCCGGTGCTTTACTTCGCGACGCATCACCTCGGCACCGGCTCCGGCATCAGCGTCACCGGCAGTCACAATCCGCCCGACTACAACGGCCTGAAGATAATGATCGCGGGCGAAACGCTTTCCGGTGACGCGATCAAAGCGCTGCGCGATCGGTTGGAACGCAACGATCTCGTCCGCGGCAGCGGCACGGTGAGCAAGGTAGACGTGCGCCAAGCGTATCTCGATCGCATCGCCGGCGACGTGAAGCTGGGGCGCAAGATGCGCGTCGCGATCGACTGCGGCAACGGCGTCGCCGGCGCGTACGCGCCGGAGCTAATGCGCCGCCTCGGCTGCGACGTCACCGAACTGTATTGCGAAGTCGACGGCCGCTTTCCGAATCATCATCCGGATCCAAGCAAACCCGAGAACCTCGCCGATCTCATCAAGACGGTGAAGCGCGGCGGTTATGACGTCGGGCTCGCGTTCGACGGCGACGGCGATCGATTGGGCGTGATATCGCCGGACGGCAACATCATCTGGGCGGATCGTCAAATGATTCTCTACGCGCGCGACGTGCTGGCGCGCAACCCCGGCGGCAAGATCATTTACGACGTGAAGTGCTCGCGCAAGCTCGATGAGGCGATCCGCGCGGCCGGCGGCGAGCCGATCATGTGGAAGACCGGGCACTCGTTGATCAAAGCGAAGCTCAAGGAAACCGGCGCGCTGCTGGCGGGGGAGATGAGCGGCCACATCTTCTTCAAGGAGCGCTGGTACGGATTCGACGACGGCGAGTATGCGGCCGCGCGCCTGCTCGAGCTGTTGTCGCGCGACGCGCGTCCGGCCGCCGCGATCTTCGCGAGCCTGCCGAACACGGTGAATACGCCGGAGCTGAATTTGAAACTCGCCGAAGGCGAGCACTACGCGCTCATCCAAGAGCTGGTGAAGCGCGCTCACTTTCCCGATGCGAAGATCACGATCATCGACGGATTGCGCGCGGATTTCACCGACGGCTTCGGTCTGGTGCGCGCATCGAACACGACGCCGGTGCTGGTATTCCGCTTCGAAGGCGATACGGTGGAGGCGCTGGAGCGTATCAAACGGCGTTTCCGCGAGCTCGCGCTTTCGGTGCGGCCGAACGCCGAGCTGCCGTTCTAGGCCGAGGAATCGAAACAGTTCCCTGCAGCGACTTTTTCAACTCACGAATGGCGGCGCCCGCGCCGACCTGCTAGGGTCAAGCGACCTTGCCCTCCGGCCAAGTAGACACTTGGTCGACTTTGTCGAGCTTGAAGGTGAGTTGCGCCTTGCAACGCTCGTAGATCGCGAGCGTCTCCTCCCGATCACGACCACCGATGCTCAAGATGCCGTAGCGATAGCTGCGGCCGTCCTGCATCTCCTGCGACAAACGCCGACCCTGCGTGGCGAGTATCTCAACGCGAATATCCGGATACCAGTCCCGTACTTGCGCAATCTCTGCGTCGCTTGGCAGCTCGGCGACCATCGCGTTTTCAAACGTGCGCAGCACGCAGCTTGCGGCGAATCCGTGCGCGCCGCGGCCCTGGCGAAACACCGGTTTCTTGCCGAGCGCCAGATCGAGCAAGACCTCATAGGTGTTCGTTCCATCGACCTTCTCGTACAGGTCGGCGAATTGCGACGCCATGCGCGGGTTGATTTCAATGATGTGGATCGAGTCGCGGCGTGGGTCGTGGATCATCTCCATATTGAAGAGCCCATTGTCGAACCCGATGCCGGCGATGACGCGCCGCGCGATGACGCTCATTCGTTCCTGCACCGCGTCCGGCAGCGCGGATGGGTATTCGAAACGCTGAAACGACAACGTGTCGGGATACATCACCGAATCGACGATCGCGATGATCCGCACGTCGCCCGCGTGCACGTAGCCTTCCACCGTGACCTGCATTCCTTGCAACAATCCTTCGACGAGGACCGGCGGACCTAAGTCGAGGTTCGCGTGATCCGCCAGCAATATTTCGAACGGGCGAAAGAACGATGTTTGCGACGCGGTCTTCCAGCCGATCCGGAACAGCTCGGCCGGAGAATCGACGCGATACGCGCCGACCGAGAAGAACGACTTCACCGGCTTCACGAATACCGGAAACGCCAGCTCCTCAAGCGAAGGGAGCTGCGTCTGATCGACACATCGAAAATACGGCACGGCATCCGGCGCGAACTTCTGCTGGTCGATGCGCGAGTAATATTTGTGCTGGCAACGCAGATTGACCGCGGGCGATACACCCGGCAATCCCAGCGCTTGCGCCAGAACGCTGGCGAGCGCGCTGCCCGGATAGTCGTCGGTACTAACGACGGCATCGAGTCGTGCGTCGCGATAGTGCTCGATCAGGCGTCGCACTTCCTCGCGCGGATCGCGAAGATCGGCATTCGCGGGCGGCTCGTCGGCCACCAGTTCCTCGAGCGTTAGACTCGCGTAGTCGTGGAAAAAAAATCGGTGTCGTCGATTTAGTTCGAGCGCTTCGATCTCCCGACGGTCTCGGTGCGTCGGGCAAAGAAAGAGAATGTTGCTCATGCGTGGTCATGCGCCCCAAATGCGTCTACGAGTTCGCGGCGTTCCGTACCGGCGTCGCCGGTG
>JBGPCS010000332.1:0-3689 GCA_041481875.1 Sulfurifustaceae bacterium | reverse complement strand
TTTCCGGTCATGACGCCGCTGACGATCGACTGATCCTCGAACGCCTTTTCCAAATCTTCCCAGGCTTTGACGCGGCAGGCCTTCTCGCGCGAGAGCAAGGTTTCGCCGGTGCCGTCCTCGAGCGATTCGACCACCACTTCCACGCGATCGCCGACCTTCACGTGCACGTCGCCGTGAGAATCTTTGAACTGGATGGTGGGGATGATGCCCTCGGACTTGAGTCCTGCATTGACGATAACCACGTCCTCATCAACATGCACGACTTCACCGGTAATCAGCTGCCCGGACTGCAGGCGCTGCTTGCTCAAGCTTTCTTCGAATAATTGCGCGAAACTTTCAGCCATAACTCTCCGCTATCTATCAAACCATGGACTGACTCGCAGCCGACGCGAGTGCCAACACACCGATCGATTATTAACCCGGCTGCCCTTCGCCTGTTCGTCGATGAAGCAGGCTTTCGATGCGATCCACCACCTCGGAAATGCTTAGGTCGGAGGTATCGAGTAAATGGGCGTCCGCAGCGGGCTTGAGCGGCGACACCGCGCGCGCGGAATCACGCGCGTCGCGGCTGTGTATCTCATCCAAAAGCCGCGGAAGGTTAACATCCGATCCCTTTTCCTTCAACTGTTTATGCCGTCGCCTCGCCCTAACGTCCGCGTCCGCGGTAAGGAACACCTTAACTATAGCGTCTGGGAATACCGTCGTGCCCATATCTCTGCCGTCGGCAACCAGGCCAGGCGGTCGCCGGAACGCGTGTTGTTTGCGCAACAAGGCCTGCCGAACCGCGGAGACGGCGGCGACGCGGGAAGCGGCGTCCGCGGATTCCTCGGCGCGAAGCGCATCGCTGACATCCTCCTCTCCAACGAGGATCATGACGGTGCTGTCGGATTTCGGGCGGAACTCCACGTCAAGCGCCCCCGCGATCCGCGCGAGCGCGCCCGCATCCGCAAGATCGACCCCCGAGCGCCGAGCCACCAACCCGACGATCCGGTAGAGCGCACCGCTGTCGAGAAAATGCCAGCCGAGTCGCGAAGCCAGCAGCAAACCCGCCGTTCCCTTACCCGAACCGCTCGGGCCGTCAATCGCAACAACCGGCGGTTTGGACGGTTGCGTCATGCGCAATGTTCGTCATTCCCGCGAAAGCGGGAATCCAGATAGTGAGAGGTCGCGCCTTCGCGCGACTCATCGAGTTCTAATAATTCGATGCGTCGCGCGTAGCGCGATCGATAAACTATCTGGATTCCCGCTTTCGCGGGAATGACAACCTTGCGTGGGTCAACCACCCACAAGTTAGTTCTCATGCATCAACCACGCGCGGTAAGCGCTCGACCAAAACGAAAAGTTCATGGATCGGATTCGATCCGCGAACCGACCACCTCGATCCCAAGATCAGCCGCGCGCGCCAGCGCCGCGAATCCTGGAAACGACGTGTCGACATTCTTGCAATCGAGGATCGTAATCGGACCGTCCGCTCGCAACGCCGCCATCGCGAAGGCCATGGCGATGCGGTGATCGCCGCGGCTGTCGACAACGCCGCCATCCGATTTACCGCCACGCACGATCATCCCATCCGAGGTTTCGCGCGCTTCGATCCCGATGGCGGCGAGACCTAATGCCATCGCGGCGATACGATCGCTCTCCTTGATGCGCAACTCTTCGGCGCCCGACAAAACAGTTTCGCCCTCGGCGAACGCTGCGGCGATGAGCACCGCGGGCAATTCATCAATCGCGAGCGGCACCTGATTTTCAGGTATGCGGACGCCGCGCAACCGCGCGGCGCGCACTCGTATGTCCGCTACCGGCTCGCTGCCGACTTCGTGCCTATCCATACGCTCGATGTCGGCACCCATCAGTTGCAGGATATTCAAAACGCCGATACGCGTTGGATTGATACCAACGTGTTCGAGGTAAATGTCAGAGTTGACAGCGATGGAGGCACCGACTAAAAAAAACGCCGCGGACGAGATATCCGCTGGGACATCGACGTTGAATCCCCACAGATGGCCGCCACCGCTCAAACGCGACGACCTCTCGGTTACGTGCACACCATAACCGAAAGCGCGGAGCATGCGCTCTGTGTGATCCCGCGTCGGCTGCGGTTCAGTAACGCAAGTCTCGCCATCAGCATACAAACCCGCAAGCAACAACGACGACTTCACCTGCGCACTCGGCATAGGAAGGACATATTCGATGCCGCGCAGACGTTGGCCGCCTTTGATTCGCAGCGGCGGACGCCCACCCTCGGCCATCTCGATCGCCGCACCCATGGCGCGAAGCGGATCGGCGACGCGCTGCATCGGCCGGCGGCTGAGCGACGCATCGCCGACCAGAACGGAATCGAAACGCTGCGCCGCGAGGATGCCCGCCATGAGTCGCATCGCCGTACCCGAATTTCCCATGTCGAGCGGTTGCGACGGAGCCTTCAACCCATGCAGGCCGACGCCCTCGATCACGAGCTCGCCGCGATGTGGGCCTTCGGTGCGCACACCCATCGCGCGAAACGCGGCGAGCGTGCGCATTACATCTTCCCCTTCGAGCAACCCGCTGATGCGAGTCGTGCCCCGTGCGAGCGAGCCCAGCATCACCGCGCGATGCGATATCGATTTGTCGCCAGGCACTCGCACCCGCCCCTGCAACCGACCGCCCGGCGCGACTCGATAATCCAGACGCATCCTCAGTCACCGCCCGTGGTGGCATTTTCGCCACCTAACTGCTCGCGTGCCCGCTTAGCCCGCGTCAGCGTTTCCCACAACCAGCGGCCGTCGCCGCTCTCGATCGCCCGCACCATCATCCCCAAGTCGTCTTGATATTGACGCAGGAGCGCAAGCAGCTCCTTGCGATTCGCGAGAAAAATGTCGCGCCACATCGTCGGATCGCTCGCCGCGATGCGGGTGAAGTCGCGAAATCCGCCGCCGGCGCAATCGAATATCGCGCGATGCTCGTCCATGCGAACGATCATATCGACGAGCGCGTACGCCAGCGCGTGCGGCAAGTGACTGCTCGCGGCGAGAACGCGATCGTGATCGGCCGCCGTCATGGTCGACACGCTCGCGCCGGCGACCGTCCACATCTCGCGCACGCGCGCCAGCGCCGCGGCGCGCGTTTCCGGCTCCGGGGTCAGTATCACGCGGCGGCGGCGAAACAAGTCGCCGGCGGACGCGGTAACGCCGGATCGCTCGGTGCCGGCGATCGGATGGCCGGCGACAAAATCGGCGAACCGCTCGCCCAATGTCGCGCGCGCGTCGCGCAGCACGGAAACCTTGGTGCTACCGACGTCGGTGACGATGGCTTCGGGCGCGAGCGCGGCGGCGATATTCTCCAAAATCTCGCGCGTCATGCCGATCGGCACGGCGATCACGATCATCTGCGCGTCGCGCACCGCCGCCGCGGGACTCGTCTGCGCGCCGTCGATGACACCGAGGCGCACGGCTTCCGCCAGATTCGCCGCCGAGCGTCCGTAGCCGACCACTTCGCGCACGAACTTCGCATCGCGCAACGCTCGCGCAAGAGAACCACCGATCAGGCCGACTCCGATGACGCAGAGGCGATCGATCATCCCGGTCCGCCAGCCGCCGACGCACTTTCGCGACTCCCCGCGGCGAGCGCTGTTTCGAGGGCGGCGAGGAAGCGATCGTTCTCGCTCGGCAGACCCACGGTGACGCGCAGGTGATTCGGCAGACCGTAACTGG
>JBGPCS010000331.1:0-3700 GCA_041481875.1 Sulfurifustaceae bacterium | reverse complement strand
CACGACGGCTACACCGACACGCGCTACTGGTACGACGCCGTCGGAAATCGTCGGCGCACGTACGCGCAATTTCCTGGTTTGACGGTTCTTGGTGGAAAGACCGTGCAGGATTATTGGTACAAGTACGACAGCATGAACCGCATCACGTTCGCGCAGGGAGCGCTGATCGACGGAACGATTCAGTATTCCCCCGCGATACAACCGCTCACGATCGGTATCAACCAGTCCCCGCCCCCGCCGATACCGCCGACGGGTGTGGCGATTCAATACGATCTCGCGGGTAACCGCGCAAAAGCGATCTCTTACGAATTGTCGGGCTCGGACATCGTGCACGTGGAGGAGCAGTACCTATACGATTCCTCGAATCGTTTGATACAAACCAAGCGTTCGGATGATTTCAAGTCGGCCACCACGAGATCGGTTCGCGCATACGATCCGGCGGGACGCGTTAGAACCTACGAGGTCCATGGGGCCAACGGCGCGCTCAAGGAGACGCGGACCTACACTTACAACCTCAACGGATGGTTGCTGACCGAGCAAGATGACAAGGCGAACCCCGATGCAACCGACATTACGTTCAAGTACAACTACAGCAATCCGGACTCTTACGACGCGGTAGGAAATCTGTTGCTGTATAAAATCATCGCGGGCAACACGGCTTGGCAATACACCTACACGTATGTGAAGTTCGGTACTTACAAGCAATCGAAAATCGTCGGAAAGATGGTCGTCAGCCCGAGCAGTCCACCCCCACCGGGCACTTCGACCAGCACTTACGATTTCAACGGCAACCTAGTCCATTTCACGGACACCAAGAAGACGTCGAACAATCGGGATTTCATCGTCAACACGCAGGGACAGATTCTTCGCAAGACTCAGGGCGGCGCAACACAGAACTACTACTACGCCGGGGGCCAGCAAATCGGTAGCGCCGGTAACGTCGACCCGGACGTCTTTGACTACAACTACACGCCGATATCCGCCAGTTACCCGGCCCTCACCCCGGCGAGCTACGTCGTCAACGACGGCGACACGCTGAAGAGCATCGCGCTCGTCGTTTACGGCGACTCGGCGTTGTGGTTCCTCATCGCGGATGCGAACGGCATTCAGCTCGGCGCGGATGAGGCCTTGGATGACTGGACCAATCAGGTCATCACCATTCCCAACCACGTCACCAACATTCACAACAACGCCGGCACGGTCAAGGTATACAACCCGCGAGAGATCATCGGCAACACCCTGCCGACGATACCGGCGCCACCGCCGCCGAAGGAGGGCCACTGCGGCGCCTTCCTCCAGATCCTGATGGTAATCGTGGCGATCATCATCACTGCGGTGTCGTACGGCACGTTGTCGTGGCTTGGCGGAATGATACTCGGCGCGGACGCGGTGGCGACTCCGGCGTTTGTGGCGGTTGCCGGCGCCGTGAGCGCGGCAATCGGCAACGCCGCATCCCAGGTGGTTGGCATGGCGGTGGGTGTGCAGAGTAAATTCTCATGGGGTGGGGTGGCCACTGCGGCGTTGAGTGCGGGCATCACCGGCGGTCTCGGTTTCGGTATCGACGTCAACGCGTCGTGGCCGGTCCAGGCGGCCGAGGGCCTTGCTAATAATGTGATCACGCAGGGTGTGAACATCCTCACCGGGCAACAAAAGCGGTTCGATTGGCTCGGTCTAGTGACCGCCGCGGTCGCCGCGCCCATTACGTCGGCGCTGACGAAGAACTTGGTTCCCTATTCGAACGAGAGCTCGCTCGAAGGCTTCACGGCCAAGGGATTCGCCGCCGACTTCGCCATCGGCCTGATCAAGGGCGCGGTCAATCAAGGCGTGCGCATGCTGGTCGACGGTAAAGGAAAAATGGACTGGGCCAACATCGCCGCCGATGCGTTCGGGAACGCGATCGGCCAGGGTATCGTCGCCGAGCTGGACGAGGGCAGTCGCAACACGCAACTCAAGCAGCGTCAAGAAAAACTGACGCAGGAATACAAAGACGCACGCGTGATGTACTACGTCGACGCCGACGGTAACCCGGTGCCGTACGAGGGTCAGCAGTGGACCGAGCACAGCAGCCGATTGATCCAATCGCTGAAGGATCAGGGTCTCACGTACGACCCGTCCGGCAACACCGACAGCGCTCGCGAAGACGGTTACTTCGTGAAGCGCAACGGCGACATCTATGCGAACGGAGAATTGGCTGCGCGCGGCGATATCACGCTCAATGACGATCACAAGGTACCGATGGACGAAGCTTCGGGGAGTCCGATCGCGAACAACCGGTTGACTGCTGAAAATGCCGGACAGCTGGCCGCGGCCGCCTATTTGAAGGGCGGAACGGATGGAATCCCGCCGGGTTGGCGCGAGCAAGGCGAGGGCTTCGGATATAACACTACCGGTCCCGATTCGAACGCATACACGGTTTCAGGCGGCGCGCTGCGCGTGTTCGTGAACGACGTGACGGGCGAGGCGGTGATCGCGTACAAGGGTAGCAACTTCAAGGGCGAGGGTTTAAATATTCTGCGCGATTGGGGCGATGACCTGAATCCGTTTTCCATGGGCGCGAACACGTACGCAACGGTTAGAGCGGAGACCGAGCAACGCAAAGACGCGTTGCTTGACGCGCACTATCAGGTCTACACGGCAGGCCACAGCTTGGGCGGCGCGTTAGCGCAATCCGCGAGCCTCGAATTTGCTCTTCCCGGCTACGGTTTCAACTCGCTACCGGTGTCGCGCGAGCTGTTGTCGCAGCTTGGTGCGGCGCGCGATCGCGCCTCGGGGTCGCTGATCGGAGAGTACGATCAGTATCATAATTTCGTCGAAACCAACGTCGGCGGCGATATCGCCACGACTTACTATTCAGACGTGTTACGTCGGAGTTATCTGGATTCAGATCCCACGACTCTGGCGTCCGGTTTTTCCGACCCACTAGTCATCGGGCTCATGGCGACGTCGTTCGTTTTTCCGCCCGCCCTGCTCGGCGCCTTGGCAGTGGGAGGCAGCATGCACATGACGGACAGCTACATCGCCGGAATGAACGATAAGACGCCGCCACGCTATCTACCTCCGAGCTGGAGCGTCGATCGAAACGGGCAACTGATATACGAGCCTTAAGCAATGGCGACGGCGCGGACTGCCGCCGCGCTTGGACGGAAGTGGCCGAGACCGGCAGACGCGGCTCGTCCCCGTCTCCTTATCGATTCCCAATCAGGCTCGCTTGCGCCGCCTGCACGATCCGATCCACATCTTCCTGCAGCAAGAACCGCTGCTTCTGCAATTCCTGCGCCACCCTCGTCACCTTCTGTACATAATCGTCATGCGTCGAATAGCGCTCTTGCAGCGACAAGCGTGGATCGCCGGCGGCCATACGTTCCGCTTTGGTTTTGTTGAACGGAATCATCTGGCCGAAGGCGTCGCACAGATCCGCGCCGCCGAAGCCGGTCGCGCGGAAGCCGTAGCCGGTGTAGGTCGCGGTCGGCACGCTCACGTCGGGAAAGCGCACGCCGGCGATCTCGTTGCCGTCTTTGTCGGTCTTCGGGACGAACACAGGGTAGGGCGACGCGACGACGGGCGACACGATGACGCCGTCCTTCGTTTCGAAATCCAGAATGCCATCTTTGAAGCGCGGACCGAAGTCGAACGCGTCGCCGGTCGTCATGAGTCCGGTGTAGCGCACGCCCGGTATGTTCGGGAAATCAACTTTTTTTTG
>JBGPCS010000330.1:0-3706 GCA_041481875.1 Sulfurifustaceae bacterium | reverse complement strand
GGCCCTCGCTCAAATTGTCGCGCACGGTTTTGGCGGGATCGAGTAGCCGCCGATGCTGATCGAAGTACGCCAACTGCAGGCGCGTACCCATCACGACCTGCCCCGCGGTCGGCGCCAGCTCGCCCAGAATCAGCTTCAGCAGCGTACTCTTGCCCGAGCCGTTCGGCCCGACGATGCCGATGCGGTCGCCGCGCAAAATGTGCGTCGAAAAATCGCGAATGATCGGACGATCGCCGTAGCGAAACCCGACGTGGCGCAGATCGACAACCAGTTTGCCCGAGATCGCGCCGGCATCGATGCCGAAGTTCGCCTTGCCTTGCGCCTCGAGGCGTTGCTGCCGATCGTGCCGCATCGCTTCGAGCTTGCGCACGCGCCCCTCGTTGCGCGTGCGCCGCGCTTCGATGCCTTTGCGTATCCACACTTCCTCTTCCGCCAGTTTCTTGTCGAACTTGGCGGCGGCGCGCGCTTCGATCTCGAGCAGGTCTTCTTTCTTCCGCAAGTAGTTGCTGAAATCCCCCGGGAACGAGCGCAGCTTGCCGCGATCCAGCTCGATGATACGGCTCGCGACGTGTTTCAAAAACGTGCGGTCGTGGGTAATGAAAATCAGCGCCCCCCGGCGCGCGAGCAGAAACTCCTCGAGCCACGTAATCGCGGCGATGTCGAGATGGTTCGTGGGTTCATCGAGCAGCAGGACGTCCGGGTCGCTCACGAGCGTGCGCGCGAGCATCACTTGCCGGCGAATTCCGCCGGAACAATCGGTAAGGCGCTTGTCCGCGGGAAGGCCGAATCGGCTGAGCACCGTCTCGACCTTCTGGCTCACGTTCCAGCCATCGAGGGTATCGATGCGCGCTTGCAGCGGCGCGAGGTGCTCGAGCGACTCGCGCCGCCCCGCCCCCGCCGCCTGCGCGGCGTGATGGTATTGCATCAACACCGCACCGAGCTCGCCCAAGCCGCCGGCAACGACCTCGAATACACTGGCGTCGGCGTCGGGAGGAACTTCCTGTTCGAGATGCGCGACGCGCAACGCGTCCTGGCGCCACAGCTCGCCGTCATCCGGAACCGCGGCGCCGGCGATCACCCGGAACATCGTCGATTTGCCGGTGCCGTTGCGCCCGACCAAACACACGCGCTCGCCGGTTTCGATCTGGAAATCGACATGCGCCAGCAACGGCAGATGGCCGTAGGCGAGCGAAACATCGTCGAGTCGTAATAGCGTCACGGCGGCACTTCGTCGGAATGGAGCCGACTCGCTACGCAAAAAAAAGACCCCGCCCCTTGCGGGCAGGGTCTAGATACGGCGCAAGTGAAATAACGCTTAGGCCGGTCGGACGTTCGACGCGGACGGTCCCTTCGGGGACTGCTGCACTTCGAACTCCACCTTCTGGCCTTCTGCCAGGCTCTTGAAGCCGGAGCCTTGGATAGCGGAGTGATGTACGAATACATCTTTGCCGCCGTCGCTCGGGGTGATGAAACCAAAGCCTTTCGAATCGTTAAACCACTTCACGGTTCCTGTAGCCACGTAAATACCTCATTTAGGTTGCGATGTTTTGCAGTTCTTTTCTTGAAGGGCAGATTACGGGAGTGGCTTCCAAAACCAG
The DNA here is from genome assembly GCA_041481875.1 of Sulfurifustaceae bacterium. Lineage (GTDB taxonomy): Bacteria > Pseudomonadota > Gammaproteobacteria > Acidiferrobacterales > Sulfurifustaceae > JACQFZ01. Next base: position 2,108 of record JBGPCS010000330.1, on the reverse strand, counting down.
CAGGAGACTTCCGAACGAACTACAAGAACTGGACTGCAACGCGGGAACTATACACAACGCAGACAAATTAGCCAGTACTTTTTTCCGCCACCCCAAAATCCAATCGCTGTGCCAACGGCAGCGAATTACGCGCCCACATGCCGACGGTTGCATACCTTAACTACTAATAGGGAATTGCCATTTATTTATAGTCCCGCCGCCAAACCCAAATCCGCGGCGGCCGTTGCACCCTTCTTTAGGTAAGCGCGAACTGCAATGTCCCGAGTTTCTCGATACTCGTGGTGACTTGATCCCCCGGCTTCAGCCACACCTGCTTCTCCTTCGGGTAGCCGAGTATCACGCCTTCCGGCGTGCCGGTGAAAATAATATCGCCCGGATCGAGCGTGAAGTGGCGTGAGATATAGGAGATCAAAGCCGCGCAATTGAACACCATATCGCTCGTGTTCGAAGACTGGCGAACCTCGCCGTTGACGCGGCATTCGATTTTCAAGGCGTTTGGATTCGGCACCTGATCGGCAGTCACCAAGTACGGCCCGATGGGCGCGAAATGATCGCAAGTCTTGCCCACCATCCATTGGCTCGTGCGGTTTTGCAGATCGCGCGCCGAGAAGTCGTTGCCGGTGCAGTAGCCGAACACATGCGAGAGCGCGTCCGTTTCGCTGACATTGTGCGCGTGCTTCCCCATGACGATCACGAGCTCGGCTTCGTAGTCGAACCGCTCGGCCGGCACAGCGGACACCTTCAGGGCGCCGCCATGATAAAAGAGCGCGTTGTTGTACTTGTTGAATAGGATCGGGACCGTCGGCACCGGTTGTCCGGTCTCGGCGGCGTGCTTGCGGTAGTTCAAACCGATGCAGATGATCTTCTCCGGATCGGTCACGCACGGCCCGAGCTTCGCCTGCGCTTCGGCGACGAACAGCGCGCTCGCGTCCTTGGCGGATTGGGCCTTCTGTACCAGTTGTTGCAGCGCGGCGTTGTCGCCGCGTCCGTGCAGGACGTCGTCGATCGTGGTCGGCGCTTTCACCTTTAACGCCGTCGCCGCTTTGCCCACGTCGAGAATGCCGCGATCGGTCTTGACGCCGAGGCTGTACGTCTCGCCATCGCGCAGGGTAACGAATGTCATGTTCTTGGGCATTTCGGATGATCCTCCGCTTTTCTTATCCGTGGTCTGGTACGCCGCAACCGCATGGGTCGCGCCTAGCACGCCGCCGGTTCCAACCACGGCGATCGTGCCAGCGCCTTTTAGAAACGTTCGACGCCGCTTGTCCATCTATTCCTCCGTCTGTTCAGTAACACCGCGAATGGTGGGGCGTTACTATGCGGGGGCTTTGGCGAATCTGTCAAAGGATGGAAAACGGCGCATGCCGGCAAAAGATACGCCAGGGGCGGCCCATCTCCCTCGACTTGCTAAACCGGGCGTTTCTGATTCAGGGGCTTTCGTTTCTGCGTTTTCCTAGGCCCGTCCAATATTTGCCACATGTACAGCGCGAGAAAGGATCGATACGGCGCGAAGGAACTCGCCATCTTGAGCGCCGTTGTTCTCGAGCGCTTGCCGGTCAAGCGCAGAAAAGTATTCCGGACGCTGATGTCGCCTTCCGGCCAAACATCCAGATCGCCGAAATAAAAGATGGACGTCATATCCGCCGTCCACTGGCCGATCCCCCAGATCTCCTGTAAATGTTCCGAACGCTCGACGTGACCGAGTCCTCGCAGCCGTCGCGTCGACAGCGCGCCGCCCTCCTGCGCTTCGCGAATCGCGACCAACGCTTTCGCCTTCGCGCGCGAGAGGCCGCATCGACGCAGTGTGCGCTTGTTCCTATCGATGAAAAACTCCGGGATCGTGCTTCGATGCGTGTCCACAGCCGCTTCAATCCTGGCCCAGATGCTACGTGCCGCCGACGTTGACAGTTGCTGCCCGACGATGACCCGACAAAGGAACCACGCGAGAGTGCGCCCCCGACGCGGCGGCAGGCTGACGCGCCCGACTTGCGCGATTGCCGCGTGCAACGGCGCGGAAATACCGCGCGCGGTTCTAATGAAGTGACGGTGTATATCAGCGGTCATGGCATAGGCGACGGCTACTGGGGGTGCCGGCCGTTTCTCGGATT
>JBGPCS010000329.1:0-3710 GCA_041481875.1 Sulfurifustaceae bacterium | reverse complement strand
CGCATCTGGAGCTTGCGCTCGACAAGGATGCGCGCTTCCTCGCGCTGAAGGTCGACACGATCGCGAACTTGGGCGCGTATCTCTCGAATTATTCGCCCTTCGTCACGACCATGGCGGGCGTGCCGATGTTGGTCGGCTGCTATGCAATCCCAACCGCGCATGTGCACGTGCGATCGGTTTTCACCAACACCAATCCGGTCGACGCCTATCGCGGCGCCGGGCGGCCCGAAGCGATCTACGCGATCGAACGCCTGGTCGACGTCGCCGCGCGCGAAATCGGACTTTCGCCGATCGAGCTGCGCCGGCGCAATTTGATTGCGGCGACCGCGATGCCCTACACCACCGCGCTCGGCTCGATTTACGACACCGGCGACTTCGCGCGCAATCTCGACGACGCGCTCGAGCTCGGGCGTTGGGACGACTTCGAGCGGCGCCGGAAAGAGGCGAAGGCGCGCGGGCGATTGCGCGGTCTCGGTGTCGCCACCTATATCGAGCGCTGCGCCGGCGGCGGAGGCGAGGAAGCGCGCCTGACGGTCGCGGCCGACGGCCGCGTGACGCTTTACATCGGCACGCAGTCGAACGGTCAGGGCCATGAAACGGCGTTTCGCCAAATCATCGCCGAGCGTTTGGGCGTCGGCTTCGACGACGTGAGCGTGGTGCAGGGCGATTCCGACCGCATCGCGACGGGCGGCGGCACGATGGGATCGCGTTCGGTGCCCGTGGGTGGCGCGGCCGTTTCCGGCGCGGCGTTCAAAGTGCTGGAGAAGGCGAAACCGACAGCGGCGCGGCTGCTCGAAGCCGCGGCGGTGGACGTGGAGTTCGTCGACGGCGTATTTCGAATCGTCGGTACGGATCGCGCGATCGGTTTTCAGGCGGTGGCACGCGCGGCGGCGCCGCAGGACGGGGGCGTGAGCTTCGATGAACGCGAGACCTGGACGCCGGCGAATCCCACGTACCCGAACGGCACGCACGTCTGCGAAGTCGAGATCGACCGCGACACCGGCGTCGCCAGCATCGTCGACTACACCGTGGTCGATGACTTCGGGAAAACCATCAACCCGCTGCTCATCGCCGGCCAAGTACACGGCGGCATCGCGCAGGGTCTGGGGCAGGCGCTGCTCGAGCGCTGCGTCTACGAGCCGGAGTCGGGCCAGTTTCTGTCCGCGAGCTTCATGGACTACGCGTTGCCGCGTGCCGATGATCTTCCGTCGATCCGCTTCAAGCTGAATGAGGTTCCTTCCACCACGAACGCGCTTGGCATCAAGGGTGCGGGCGAAGCCGGCGCGATCGGCGCGCCACCGGCGATTATCAATGCGCTGGTGGACGCGCTAAGCGAGTTCCGCGTGCGCCACATCGACATGCCGGCGACTTCGGAGAAGCTTTGGTCGCTCATTCATGGCGCCGCCGACGATTGATGTTTCCGCTTCGGCGTCGTCCGTATCGTCTGGTTGCGCTTGCGAACGTGTCCTCCGAACATCCCCTCCCCTTGCGGGAGAGGGTCGGGGGACAGAGGTCGATAGCTTGGTCGCGCCAAGTGGGATGGATTGACGCGCGCACAGGATGAAACGCGATGAGACCGCGCGGAGCGCGTGGGTTGCTTACCCGTTCGAAGGCGCGGCGAGCGGATTGATCCCGGTATATCGGCGTCTATCCGTGGCGCGGCGCCGCTCCATCTGAACGCCGGAGAGGCGACGTTCGCGCCGATCCCGCTTTTTCCGGTAAACGCATTCGCGCACCTTGATGGGCCGACCGCGCAGCGGCGCTAAGTGCAGCTCCTCGACAGCTTCGCGCGCGGCGCGTTCGGGCACCAAATAGACGTGACCGTGGAGCGATTTGCCGGTCTCGCGATCCGTCGCTACTCTCACTTCGATGATCGTGCCGTAGCCGGAAAACGCGCGGCGTAAATCATGCGATGTAACCGAACGGTCCAAATTGGATACAAAAATATTCATCTCTCCCCCATCCCCCAAAAAACAAGCTGCCAATTCTGCGCAAATGCTTTCAGCGTGGCAAGTATCACTATTGCCTACGCCCCAGCATCCGCGAGTAGTCCCGGCAGTCTGGGGGTTATCGCGACAATCGTAGGTAAAAGATTAGCAGCGTGGAAATCTGACGGCGGGAAGTAAATCGATAGCACGGCGCAATTCGCCGACGGTGAAGGGTGCGACGAGGAGTACCGCGACGACCGCAATCGGCGCGTCGTCGACTTCAAATGCCATGACGCGCGCCCGGTCGGCGCGAAACCGACCGAACGCCGGCAGCGGTTGCAACCGCAGACGAAGATATTGAGGTTCCCGTTTGCCGTCCCCGGAATAACCCCAACAACACATGTAGTCCGCGTAAAGCGATCGTGCGTGCACTTAGTGTGCATCCGCTCCGATAGCCTATTATTTGGGTTGCACCATCGTCTCAGGCGCCATGGATGCTCGGGACATAGTCGGCATCGCGGGATTGCGCCGCGCCCCTCGCCCCCGTAGGCTACTGCTAGTTCCACTAGTGCTCGCGCTGTCCATGCCGGGTAACAATGGGGGAAATATGAACGCTGGTTCACGCATCGCTATCGCCGCCGTGGGATTGCTAGCGGCGGTTCTGGGGGTCGCGTCGGTGAACGCGGCCGATCCTATCGTCATCAAATTCAGTCACGTCGTCGCGAGCGACACGCCGAAGGGCAAGGGCGCGCTCAAGTTCAAGGAACTCGTCGACGCGCGCACGAATGGCGCGGTCAAGGTGGAGGTCTATCCGAACAGTTCCCTCTATAAGGACAAGGAAGAAATGGAAGCGCTGCAGTTGGGCGCGGTGCAAATGCTCGCTCCATCGCTCGCCAAGTTCGGGCCGCTCGGTGTGAAGGAATTCGAGGTCTTCGACCTTCCGTATCTGTTTGACAACTACGCCGACCTGCACAAGGTTACGACCGGTCCGGTCGGAGCGGCGCTAATGAAGAAGCTCGAGCCCAAAGGTATTCTCGGTCTCGCCTACTGGGACAACGGTTTCAAGATAATGAGCGCCAATCGGCCACTGCGTAAGCCCGAGGACTTCAAGGGGCTCAAAATGCGCATTCAGTCCTCGAAGACGCTCGAGGCGCAGATGCGGGCGCTCGGCTCGATTCCCCAGGTCATGGCGTTCTCCGAGGTGTATCAGGCGCTGCAAACCGGCGTCGTCGACGGGACCGAGAACCCGGCGTCTAATCTCTATACGCAGAAGATGCACGAGGTGCAGAAGCACGTCACCGTGTCCGACCACGGTTGTCTGGCCTACGCCGTGATCGTGAACAAGAAATTCTGGGACGGGCTGCCGGCGGATATCCGCAAGACCCTCGAGCAAGCGATGAAAGAGGCGACCGAGTATTCGAACGATATCGCCAAGAAAGAGAACGACGACGCGCTGGAAGCAGTGCGCAAATCCGGCAAGAGCGAGGTCTATGTGCTAACTCCAGCCGAGAAGCGCGAGTGGAAGAAGGCGCTGATCGTGGTGCACCGCGAGCAGGAGAGCCGTATCGGGAAGGAAACGATCGAGGCTGTCTACAAGACTACCGGCTTCGACCCGAAGAAGCTCTGATCTTTAGGAATCTCTGATTTATTACCCCTCTCCCTCCGGTGACGTGCAGGGACGCACTAAGATCCGCGAGAGACAGGACCCCACACAGGGATGTGTCAATGTCGCGAGCGCAGGATGCGCAGGAGCGACGCCGAGAGCGAACAGAGGGGTTGGGG
>JBGPCS010000328.1:0-3733 GCA_041481875.1 Sulfurifustaceae bacterium | reverse complement strand
AGCAAGGGTGTGTTGCGACCGAATTTTCATCCGGCCGACATCGCGCGCAGCTATCAGCGGGGGGGTGCGACTTGTCTTTCGGTGCTGACGGATATCGATTTCTTTCAGGGAGCTGACGAGCATCTGCCGGAGGCGCGCGACGTTTGCGATTTGCCGGCACTGCGGAAGGACTTCACCATCGATCCGTATCAGGTCTATGAAGCACGCGCGCTCGGCGCCGACGCGATCCTGCTGATCGTCGCCGTTCTCGAGGATGCCCCGTTGCGCGAGTTAGCGGCTCTCGCCCGCCGCCTTGGCATGGACGTGCTGGTCGAGGTGCATTCGCCCGAAGAGCTCGAGCGTGCGCTATTAATAGATACGCCGTTGATCGGCATCAACAACCGCAACCTGCACACCTTCGAAACGCGCCTCGGCACGACGCTGCAGCTATTGCCGATGATTCCGAAGAACCACGTGGTTGTTACCGAGAGCGGGATTTTGCTTGCCGAAGACGTCGCGCTTATGCGCGCGAACGGAGTGCACGCGTTTCTCGTCGGCGAGGCGTTCATGCGCGCCCCCGACCCCGGCGCGCGTCTTGCCGAACTGTTCAACTTATAGGCGGATCAGACCATGAAGGCGAGCATAGAGTGGACCGGCGGCGTTAGTTTCGCCGGCCGAGCGGACAGCGGACACCAGGTGCTGATGGACGGGGCGCCGGAGGCGGGCGGCGAGAATAAAGGTTCGCGACCGATGGAGGTCGTCCTGATCGGCATGGGAGGCTGCGCCGCGTTTGACGTGGTGCACATTCTGCGCAAGCAACGTCAAAGTGTCGCCGGGTGCTCCGCGGAGATCGATGCCGAACGCGCGGAAACGGATCCGAAAGTTTTCACGCGCATCCATGCGCATTTCAAAATCTCCGGGCGCGCGCTGGATTCGAAAAAGGTCGCCCACGCGATCGAGCTGTCGGCGACGAAGTATTGCTCCGCTTCCATCATGCTCGGTAAGACCGCGAAGATCACCCACGACTTCGAACTGATCGAGACGCCGTGACCCGCCCTAAAGCCGCCGTCGCCCAGTTCGATGAACTGGTGCAGGCGTACTATCGCGCTTGGTTTCGCTTTCATCCCGAAGCGGCGGTGGATGTCGGCGCGGCCGGGTACGCGCATTTGCTTACTCCTTGCTCGGAGGAGGCGAGCGGCGTGTTGGTTTGCTTGAACGACGAGTTGCGGGTATCGCTCGAAGAATTGGATCCGAAGCGGCTCGACGCCGATCGTCGCGTCGACTACGAGCTGTTGCGCGGCGCGGTCGAGCTGGAAAACCGCTACCTCGTCGATATCGCGGCGCGGCAAACCGATCCGCGTCGCTGGCTGCCGGTCAATGCGATTTATCAGCTCACCATTCGTCAAGGTGAAGATATCGAGCGCGCGCTGCCCGCGCGTCTCGAGCTGATTCCCGAGCATCTACGGAACGCCCAAGCCGATCTAGCCGCGAAAGTCGGCGGTGTTCCCCCACTGTGGGGGAGGTCGACGGCGCTCGCCGCACGCCGTGGCGCTGATTTTGTGGTTGGCGTCCCGCGCCACGCGCAAGTAAGGCCGCGGGCCGCTCGAGCGAAGGTAACCGCCTTTGCCAAGCGGGCGGCCGAAGCCTTGACGCGCTTTGCCGATTTCCTGGAGCGTGAGATCGCGCCGCGGGCGCGCGGCGAATTCGCCTGCGGTCCTGAGTACTTCGAGTATCTGTTGCGGCATCGGCATTTCATCGATGTTAGCGCCGACCACCTACACGCCTTTGGAGAGCGTCTGTTCGAGCGCACGCGCGAGGAATTGGTGGCCGAATGCAAGAAACGTTTCGGACACGGTGATTTTCTACGGGCGGTGCAACAGATCCAGACGCGGCGTCCCAGTGCCGATAAGTTGCTCGGTATTTATCGCGCACGGATGCGCGCCGCCCGCGGCTTTGTCATTGGTCGCAAACTCGTCACTGTGCCGAAACGCGAGCGGCTGGACGTGGTCGAGACACCAGCCTTCATGCGCCACGAAATTCCGTTCGCGGCCTACTCGGAACCGGCGCCGAACGATCCCGCGCAAGTCGGCCGCTATTACGTCACGCGCCCGGCCGATTCGAAGCAGCTCGCCGAGCACGGGCAGGTCGGGATCGCGCATACCTGCGCACATGAGGCCTATCCCGGCCACCATCTGCAATTCGTGACGGCAAATCTGAACGCGCCGGCGCGCTCGTGGCCGAGATTGCTCAATACGTCGGCGACCCTCTACGAAGGGTGGGCGCTATACTCCGAACAATTGATGCAGGAGCGGGGATTTCTGGATCGCCCGGAAAGCCGGATTCTGCTGCTGCGCGACCGCATGTGGCGGGCATTGCGAGTGATGCTCGACGTCGAGCTGCATACGCGCGGTCTGAGTTTCGATGGCGCGGCGGATCGGATGGTCGCGGCACTCGGGTTCCCGCGCGCGCAAGCGGAGGCGGACGTTGCGTGGTACACGCGTTCCCCCACCGTGCCGCTTGGCTATGCTATCGGTTGGGCGCTGATCAACGGTTTGCGCGATCACGTGCTTGAGAAAAAATCGGGTGCCGCGCTCCGATCATTCCATGACCGCCTCCTTTCGGCGGGATCGATCGCGCTCCCCTTGGTCATTCGACGTGCCTTTGGAGCGGGCACATGGCGGGCGGTCAGGCGAATACTTTTCGGAGGGTCGAATGGCGAGCGCCGGTGAATGGTTAGGCAGGTGGACGCCGCGCGGTGTCTTTGCGAGCGTATTTGCGGCGTGCGCCGGGCTTATTGCTTTTGCGCTGTACTTGCAGCACGCGCTGGCGCTCGAGCCGTGCCCCATGTGCATTCTTCAACGTTACGCGTTCATTGCGATCGCGATGGTGGCGTTGGTGGCGGCCATCCAGAATCCGCGCGGGATCGCGCTTACGGCGTATGGCGGCCTCATCGTGCTCATCGCCGCGGCAGGCGGCGGGGTCGCGATTCGGCACTCGTGGCTGCAGCATTTCCCGGTGCCGTCGCTCAGTTGCGGGGCCGACCTTGGCTATCTACTGAATACCTTTCCGCTCGCAAGGGCCCTGCCTACGATTTTCGAAGGCACGGGGGAGTGCAGCAAAGTGGATTGGCGGCTACTGGGACTTTCGATTCCGGAATGGGCCTTAGTTTGGTTCGTGATCTTGGCGGCTGTGGCTGTCCTCGCGGTGATAAGGATGCGGTCGCCGAGGGCCGGTTGAAGCGATGTCAGATCACTTCAATGCTGCTATATCCCCGACACGGCATGTTTTATGCCGGGGCGTGCACTATTCAAAAATAACTACCCATTGTTCCAAAATTGTTGTGAAATTACCGACACTAGTTGTAAGTTTGCAAATGCCCCTGTATAAATCGCCCGTCGACGAACAAGAGCACGTCACCCATCAGAACATCCTTTTGCACAGAGGGAGCAAATCAATGCAGAAAAAGCTACTCGCAGTCGCCATCGGTTGCCTCTTGACCGCGCCAACCGCATTTGCCGACTCCGCCAACGTCAACATCGCGGGTAGGATCGTTGTCGGTGTCGACACGTTCAAATTTAGCCAAGGAAACGGAGCAACCGTTGCAGGCCGCACCTACAACAATGAGCTTAGGGTAGATGACGGCGGTTCGGCATTTAGCTTCTCCGGGTCCGAAGACCTTGGTGGTGGGATGAAAGGATCGTTCCTCGTGACGATGCCGTTTCAACCGGACGGAGGCGGAATCACAGCAAGCGGT
>JBGPCS010000327.1:0-3757 GCA_041481875.1 Sulfurifustaceae bacterium | reverse complement strand
GTGGAGCTGCGGTTTTTTTAACGAACAACGGAAACATCACACCCGTTACACCGCCCCGTTGCTCCCCACGCCGTCATCACGCCGCGAAGCGGTAACTTCGAGTTCCGCAGTTCCGCGAGCTTCGGCCAATAGGCTGGCGATGCGCCGCATGACTCGATCTTCGATTAAATATTCTCGACATGCGCTACATTGCAGAAGCGGCAATTGTTTGAGGATAACAATACGTTGCTCCGACGGTTTGAACGGAAGATCCGTACGCACCGGGCTCATGCCGGCACCACACACTGTGCATTTCATCCGCTGCTCCTTCGTGTTTTCAAATCGTCCGACCACTCGTCTCTAAAATGAGTCAAACCAATTTTGCAGGTGCAGTCCGCCGATGCGCCAGAATTCCCGAGTATTGTTGGTCACCAGAACCGCGCGCAGGCTAACCGCGTGCGCGGCAATCAACGTATCGAGTGGGCCGATGGGTCGTCCCCGGCGCTCCAGACTTGCCCGCAAAATACCGTAGGCACGCGCCGCCGCATCATCGAACGGAGCGGTCTCAAACCTCGACAGAAAATGCGCTGCGAGGCGGCGATTGCGGTCAGGCCGCGCACGCTTTGCCAGTCCATGTTCCAGTTCAGCGAGGGTTACCGCGGAGATCAGAACATCGCCATAACGTAACTTATCGAGACGATCGAGGACACGTTCGTACCCCGGCGCGCGGTTGAGGCAATAAATGCAGGTATCCGTATCGAGCAGATACACCACGCGGATCAGCGTCGGCGCAGTGAGCGGCGACGCTGCTCGCGCGCGGGCTGTTTGCGCTCGATGCGAAAATCCGCGTCCAGACCGCCCAGCATGGATTTCAGTTCGGCGGCCGCGTAACGGATCGGGAGCAACATCACCGCGCGGCCAACGCGTTTGATGATCACCTGATCACCCACGAAACGAAACTCCTTCGGCAAGCGCACCGCCTGGCTTTGACCGTTGATGAACAATTTAGCTGTGGCCACAAGTCCTCCCATGATAAAAAAAATAGACATATACGAAGTATATATTAGTAAGAGAGTGCAGTAAGCACCAGTTGCGTAGAACTTATACAAGGCGACAAAGTATCATCCGCGCTGCTTCGCGCAACAGACAACGTGACGGGTTGCAGATTGGGCATTGCACCGCAACACCTCACCAACCGATCATCTCGTTAGCCGCCGCCCCACCGCCCGACTCACCGTGCTGTAGTGCACCCCGAAGTGCTTGGCTATCTGCGCCAGGGTGTAATCACCACTCGCATGGGCACGACGCATCCCGTGCTGGGTATCGGGCAAGCGCGCGTAATGGGCTAAGGGTTTAGCGGGGGCGCGGCGTTGTGCGCGAGGTACTTCCTTCAAGCGATCGTCCGGTCGGTGGCGTTGGTGCAGTTTTTTGATGAAGGTTTCATCGCCAAGGTAAATCTGGCCGCGTAGTTGTTCCCAGAGGGTCGGTTGATCCTTGCCCTGCGCAACAAAGCGTACATAGCGCTCGCGCGCTTCGCCTTTGCGAGCACTGAACTGGGAGAGCAGAAAGTCGATGCAGAGCCAGGCCGGGGCCGGGGTTTTGCCGATCGTCGCTCGATAGCTCGACCACGGCCATTGGCCGGGGGACTTCACCATGCCGGCGCGCACGGGGTTGAGCACGACGTAACGGGCGAGTTCGAGCAAATACCTGTCTTTGTCGACCACGATCGCAGTGTAGCGGCCCTGGAGAAGATGCCCGTTCTTACGATGACGACGGTTGAAGTCTTGGGTGTAGACGCCGTTTAACTGGCGCATGCCTTTAGAGAGTGTGGGCTCGGGGGTTTCGACTACCAAATGGTAGTGATTGCCCATCAGGCAGTAGGCAGGGATACGCCAGTTATGCCGGTCACACACCGCGCCGAGCAAATCGAGAAAGCCCTGGTGATCTTGATCGTCGGTGTAGATACGGGCGCGGGCATTGCCGCGGGAGGTGACGTGGTAGAGGGCACCGGGGTATTCCAAACGTAGCCGGCGGGCCATGCGGTGCCAGCTCGACCCCTTTTTTCCCTAGAACCGAACGGCCTACCTGGTGGATCGCTAGCGAGAAAGTGTCGGCGCGTGGGCAAACCGTTGATGGATTGCATCCCAGTTGAACGCGCAATCGTCTATCACGTGCGAGAATTCCGCCTGACTGTGCGCCAAGGCCTGGGAAAAAAGCCGCCTCGGCAACACGCCGATCAGCGGCGCCGCGGATACGGTCGCCTCGCTGTCCCAGTGCTGTCGGCATTCGAGCATCTCGAATCCGGCGCGCCGCATGGAATTCACCCGCGGCGCGCCTTGATAGACGATCGCAACGACGCTTTGGATTGCGGTCTCGAGCGCGCCGCGCAGATAGGCGTAGCGTATCGCCCCCATGAGCCCCTTGCTGAAATGACTTGGCAAGGTGACCGCGCGCGACATCGTCAATATCGGACCGGGAATCGAATGCTGCGTTACCGGGTATTCCAAGAACCGTTCCGCCGCCGCTTCGTCGGAAAATGTGATCATGCGCATCGACGATACCAGAATGTCGTCTTCGCGCACGACCAACACCACGCTCGATTCGTCGATCTCGGTCCAGCCGACTTTGTCGATGTCGTTCACCGAAAACTCGCGGCTCTGGGCGAGCGCGGTGCGGCGCAATTCGGTTACGCTCGCTGCGTCGACACTGCTAGCAACATCGACCTGGTACATGTGCCGTCTTACTCCAAAAGACTGTCGAGCATCGACTCGTAGACATCCGGATGCAGTTGCGGATTACTATTCGCCTCCAACAACCACGCCCGGTTGTCGGCGTCCACGACCGCATCCAGCGTATAGGCGGCGTTCGGTCGCATCTTCTCGGTGATGCCTTGATACAGAACCGCGCCCGCCTGCTCGAATTGCACGCCGATTTCCGTTCCCCTGATGGATTCACGAACGTTGAAGTTTCGATACACCGTCGGGTTGAGCGGAGACACGTAACGGTAATCCCCCAACACCTCCCGGTTCTCGGCCAGGACCTCGTTCGCGCCGAAGCCCTGCAACTTCGCGATTTTTTCCAAGGGACCCGGTACGCCCACGTCCTTGCCGATCGCGTGCTGCACCAGCTCGGCAAAAGTATGGCGGCCGTCGCCCTTCACCCGTGGCATGTCGAATAACTCGATCGCTGTCAGCTTTTCATTCCAATACCAGGCTTTGGCGATTTTTCCGAAAATCAATTGCTCGTAATAGTCGCCTTCCTTTAGCTTTGTTTCCGGATCGTCGAGATTCCGCGGCGAGTACGGCCCGCGAATGCCGTAGCCGAAAGCCGAGCGAGTCGCTTTGACAATAAAATCGAAGTCGACGTTTTCGGCATTGAACTCCCATCTCGGCGTACGCAGTCCGTGCTTGCTCACGTAGTCTTTGAACGTAAGCTTATCTACGCCGATCGGCCACGCTTTAAAGTTGTACGGCAGCCATCCCAAAAATCCGACGGTGCTGTCGAGCAACCGCGGCGCATACTGCATCTTGCCGTCCGGACGCCTGACCACGAACTGCGGATGCAGCACGATGTCTCGATCTCCAAACCGCGCGCGCACGACCATCGTACCCGCATCGATCGTCGCCACCCCGTCGCGCTTCAGCAGAATCTGCTGCAGCGCGTAACTGTGGCGCATGAAATCGGTTTTATAGCGAAGCATAGGAGGATCGAAGTAATTGAATCAGGGTAATGTTTGAAGGCGTCAGTAACTTGTAATTGTTGCAGTGCTAGACCTGAC
>JBGPCS010000326.1:0-3758 GCA_041481875.1 Sulfurifustaceae bacterium | reverse complement strand
CACCTGGTCGTGATACGTCTTAACCTGATCCGGCTTAACGACGTGGGTGTGGTAGCGCAGACCGTAGAATAGTTGCGGTCCGTTGGTCTGCGGGTCGATCGGTTGAAGTTCAATGTGCTCGACGAAAACTTGCTTCTTCGGCCCCTCTGGTTTCGGCTTAACGTCCAAACCGCGGTGACCTTGCCAAATCCCCGCCATACCGCGAAGCGGACCGAGATTTTTCAGCGTATCGACATCGACGTTGGAAGGTTCGGTGTAGATGTCTTCCGGAAATTGGGCCACGGAAACTCTCCTGGAGTTAGAGGTAATTCCCGGAGAGTTTAAACGCGTCGCGCCTATGGGGTGAATGCGCGTGACGCGGTACAACAAAAATGCCCGGCATGTGCCGGGCATTTCGTCAACCATGAACCGACAACTTTAGGGGCAAACCACCGTTGGGTTGTTGCAATACACGACGTTCTCCCAGCTAAAGACTTGCGGCGTATGCGGATCGATCCGCAGGCGCAGCCACTCGGCGGGGGCGTTGGTCGAGCCTTGCACGGTGATGCGTGTGAGGTTGGGCACCGGCGGCGTTCCATAGATCTGTCCGGTCGCGCTGGTGGGATCGGCGAGCGGGTGGTCGGCGCCGAACAGGTGCGAGTCGCCGTTGATGAGCAGCACCGGACGGCGGAAGTGCAGCGCCAGGCTCGCCAGCTCATGCACGAAGGTCGCGTAGTTGCCGAGGCCGTCGCCCCCGGCGGCGACTTGCGCCGGGTCCCACATGTCCGCCTGCAAACCGATCAGCACGCCTTTCGCCTCGTCTCGTTCGGCTTTCGCAAAGGCCGCTTGCAGCCAGCGAGTATCGGCAAGCGTGCGCTGCGCCGCCTCGCGTGTGCGCGCGGTTTCGTCCGTGAAGGGCGGCGTCCATTTCAGGCCGTCATTGTTCGAGCCGGGCAGGTTCACCGTGACGAACATCACGCGCGATTCCTCCCACATCACGTTCTCGACGAACTGCGCGTCGGTCGGATGCAAGCGGCTGAAGTGCTCAGCCTGGCTGTGCACGCGCTTTTTGCGCATGCCGAGCGTCTCGCCGGGGCTCGGGAAAAATAATTCGCGCACGGCCGCCAATTCCTTGAGCGGCGCGCCGCTGTTGAATTGTTTGGTCTTGTGGCAGTCGGTCCACTCGTTGTCGCCCGGCGTATACACGAACGGCTCTTTGAACTGTTCGAAGATATTGAAGATCCCGATATTCCACGTCGGATTGGCGCCCGGCGGAGTCGGATCGAGACCGGCGCCGGTGCAGGGCATGCTTCCGGAGTGGATGTCACCGATGTGCAGCACCAGGCGCACTTTCGGATCGGAGTTGATCGAGTTGACGAGCAGGTGCGCCGAGTTGAGCAGGATCAAGTTGTACGGCCAGTCGCCAAAAACCGCGATGGTCATCGGATCGTTGGAGTGCCGGTCGAACGCAACGTCGTCGTGAGCGACGAGCGCGAGCGGGACGAGTGCGATAATGCCGAAAAACGTAGCCAGGGCGAGCAGTTTCTTCATGGGTTTTCCTTTTGTTGCAAGGTTGGTCATGTTTTCGCGGAGTCGACAAATGCGCTCGCAAGCCTAGGCGGGAAAAGTTACGAGCTCGTGACAGTCGGACGGACTGGCGCACAGTGGATGCCACCTTGGTGAGAACGCCGAAGCGCGCGCCCGGAAGATCGGCGGCAGGGTCGCAACCTACGATCAGGTTCTGCAGATGATGTCGTACCGATGCTGATAACACTCGAGAGCGCTTGCGCATCTCGCTGCTGTTCATCACGCACGACATCGAGGAAACTGATCTCCCTGTCCGATCAGATCTACGCGATGGCAGCGCGTCCCGGCCGCATCAAGGCCGAGATCATCGTGCCCTTCCCGCGCACGCGTGAGACGATATCCAGCCGGGCGTTTCTCGATCGGAAGCGGAAACGGCAGGCGCTGATCCGGGAAGAAGCCTGAGGGCCATGGGCGGGGAGCTCAAGGCGCCGGTTTCGCGACCGACGTGGGTCCGAAGGGCGCGGCCGGGTTGGTCTAAGGAACCTCTGATTAAGTGAACGTTCACCGCAAAGGCGCAAAGGACGCGACGAAAAACATGAGATTTTTATCGAGAAAACCCTTTGCGCCCTCTGCGCCTTTGCGGTGAGAAATAGTTTTGGGGACTTATTCAGAGCTTCCCTAATGCAACTCAACACTATCCTTATTCCTCGACCGGTTTTCCATCGGACCACGGACCGCTTACAATCGCGCGCACACGACCTATTGACGTGTCGTACCGTGTTCACCGTTCAGATCGCCGCTTTCCCAGTTGATTAGGCAGCGCGTGAAACTCCCCGGTCCGGCGCCCGTGCAGGACGCGCTCGTTATGACAAATTTATCGCTCTCATTCGGATTCGAATTCCGCGACCTTTACGATGCGGCGAAACTGCGCGATGTCGACGCGAAGTTCACGCAGACGCTCGCCGCCGCCGACGCGTCGCTCGCGGCGCGTGTGCACGCGGCACGCGGCGCGCCGCAGAGCCTGGAGCGCAAAGCCGAATCGGAGTTGCTGATCGAGCTCGCGCCGCATCTCGAGGATTTCCTGGCGGAGCTGTTCGGTATCCGCGCCGCCGTCGGCGCGCTCGCGGAACGCCATCACGCGCTCGCACCGATATACGCCTGTCGTCGCCGCTTCGTGCAGCGCCGGGCGCTGCGGCAGGTGAAACCGGCCGAGGTTTCGACCCTCGACGCCGCCGCGCTGGAGCGACAGCTGGTCGACAAGTTCGGCGAGCCGCTGACCGAGCTGGCGTTCGCGCGTCACGTCAATCGTTGGCAGGACAACGAAGCCGCGCACACCGACGATCTCGCGGCCGCGGCCCGTTACGCCGCGTGGGCGACGCTCACCGACGCCGGCCGCGCGCGTCATCCGCGCAGCGCGCTGTTCAAGACTCCGGCGTCGCTCGATCCGCTGCATCTAATCCGGAATCTGCACACGCGCCGCGACGCGGGATACGCCGCGCACGCGTTCGACGTTGCACATTTGCGCCGGCGCGAGGGTTTCACGCTCACCGACGCCGGCACCGATTTGCCGGGCGCGCTCGGCGAGGCGAACTACTGCATCTGGTGCCACGAACAGGGTAAGGACTCCTGCTCCAGCGGCTTGCGAGAAAAACCGGTCGATAAAACCAAACCCGCGCCGTTCAAGAAGACCGTCTTCGGCGTCACGCTGGCCGGGTGTCCGCTCGAGGAAAAGATTTCCGAATTCCACAAACTCAAAGTGGAAGGCTGCGCCGTCGGCGCGCTCGCGATGATCGTCGTCGACAATCCGATGGCGGCCGCGACCGGCCATCGTATTTGCAACGACTGCATGAAGTCCTGCATCTACCAGAAGCAGGAGCCGGTCAACATCCCGCAAGCCGAGACGCGCACGCTGCGCGACGTGCTGGAGCTGCCGTGGGGCTTCGAGATCTACAGCCTGTTGACGCGCTGGAATCCGCTCAACTTGCGCCGCCCATACCCGGCGGCAGCGACCGGTAAGCGGGTGCTCGTCGCCGGCATGGGGCCGGCTGGATTTACCTTGGCGCATCTGCTGATGAACGACGGCCACGCGGTCGTCGGCATCGACGGCCTTAAGATCGAGCCGCTGCCGGCGGAGCTCTCCGGCGTGCGCGCGGACGGCGGACGCGCGCCGTTCCAGCCGATCCGCGACGCGATGAGCCTCTATGAAGAGCTCGACGAGCGGGTGATGGCGGGCTTCGGCGGGGTCGCCGAAT
>JBGPCS010000325.1:0-3760 GCA_041481875.1 Sulfurifustaceae bacterium | reverse complement strand
TCGATCAGGCGCTCGAGACCGTGCCACTCGCGCATGAACCCCACGAACCCGAGCACCAGACGTCCGTGCAAACCGAGCGCGGCCTTCGCAACTTCGGTCGCTGGCGCGTGGCCGAAATGCTGCGGATCGATACCGTTCGGAATGACCATGATCTGTCGCGACGGCACGCCCGCCGCCGCCACTTCGCGCGCCAGAACCTGCGTCACCGGCAATACGCGATCGGCACCGCGCCACGCATACCGCTCGGTCCGGCGTGCCAACCGATCGAGCGAAATGCCGTGGTACTTTTTCCGCTCCGCGTACAGTGGTGCGTTGACCTCGAGCAACATCGGGAGACCGAAACGCCGATGCGCCCAGACACCCGATGGCAAATACAAATTGTAGCGCTCATACAGGCAATCGGGCCGCGATGTCTTTATCGCGCGCACCAGGCGGCGATAGTCGAGCAACGCGTAGGCAAGTTCCAGTAGCTCGTACACAAAACGCGGCAGGTAGCGCTTGAGCGCGCCGACGAAGCCGGCCTCGGCACCGAAGTCCTCGCGCGCCGTGGCCGGCGGACCGACGATCACGACGTCGTGGCCGATGCGCCGCAACGCGGACACAAGCTCCTCGATGTGGACGTATTGGCCGTCCTTCGAACCGATACGATGGTGATAAAGAATCCTCATTCAGTTCGCGCCGATGACGCGGCGATACAGCGCCGTCTGCGCGCGCGCAGTTTCATCCCAGCCGAAGCCCTCGGCGTAGCGGCGCGTCGTGTCGCGATCGGGCGGTTCCGCGAACAATCGCCCCAGCGCTTGCGCGAACGCCGCGACGCTGCGCCGCGCGACCAGAATTCCCGCCTCGGGCGCGCACACGATCTCCGCGGCTCCGCCAACCCGACTGGCTACCACCGGCGTTCCGCAGGCCAGCGATTCCAGCAACACGTTCGGCCACCCTTCGCGCTCGGACGCGAGCACCAGCGCATCGGCCGCCGAATAGTAACGCGCCAAATCTTCCTGCGGCACACCGCCGACGAAACGCACGCGCGTCGCGACGTTGACCGAGCGCGCCAGCGCTTCGAACCGATGTCGATCCGGTCCCTCGCCGACAATCAGAAGCTCGGTGTCCGGCAGATGTATTAGCGCCTCGATAGCCAGATCCTGCCCTTTGCTACGCAGCAAGTTGCCGACGCAGAGCAACGTACGCTTGCGCAACCCCAACTCGGCGCGCGCGACCGCGCGATCGAGCGGGCGAAACAGATCGAGATCGACGCCGTTGCGCAACACCGCAATCTTCGACGCGCCGACGCCGAGACGCACGAGCTCGTCCTTCAGCGCTTGCGAGACGGTGACGATCGCCGCCGCCCGCGCCGCGGCCCAGCGGATCAAATGTCGGGGCCAGCGGTATTGCGGAATGAGATTCACGTCGCTGCCGCGCGCCGTGATTACCACCGGCTTCGCGAGGCGACGGCCAATGAGCGCCGCGGCGACCCCGTCCGGATAAAAATAGTGTGCGTCAATCAAGTCGAAGTCCGCGCGTGTCTCACGCAGCCACGCGCTTGCGGCGTGTGCCAGGAACCAAGGGGCAACGTTCATTCCGATCTTCGGCAAAGTCAAATAGCGTGGATGCCCCACGTTGATGCCATGGCGCTCTTCGCTCGCCGGAACCGCGGCGTACTTTGCATAGCGGCCGAAGCGCGCGGCGCGTAACGGAAACCACGGAACCGGCGCGACGACGCGCGCCGTCAACTCGCCGGTATGAAGCAGTTGGCGCAGCCGCTGCTCGACGAATAGACCATGGCGCGGTTGCGCGGCGTTAGGATAGAGCGTGGTAAACGTTAAAATTTTCACGTTCCTCACGCATGCAGAACGCGGCGATGAAACGCCTCGAACATCAGCAGCGCCCACAGGGCCGCGCTATGGTCGCGGCTGCCCGTCTGGTGCTGATCGACGAGCGTACGCAGGTAGCCCTGATCGAAGAAACCGGTATCGGCGAGACCCGGTCCGAGTATCGCGCCGCGCACACGCTCGCGCAGCGGCCCGCGGAACCATTTGGCGATCGGCACGGCGAAGCCCATCTTCGGGCGATACAGCACGTCGCGCGGCACATACGACTCCAGCGCGCGCTTGAACAGATACTTGCCTTCGCGTCCGTGCAACTTGAACGCCTCGGGCAAACCGGAAAGCCACGCGACGAATTCGTGATCGAGAAACGGCACGCGCACCTCGAGCGCGTGCTGCATACTGGCGCGATCGACTTTCACCAGGATGTCGCCCGGCAGGTAGGTCTTCATGTCGAGGTACTGGATGCGCGCGAGCGCGTCGTCCGTCGGCGCGCGGCTGGCGTGCGCGCGCAACACCTCGATCGCCTCGTAGCCTTGCAGTTGCGAGCGGAACGTTGCGCTGAAAAGCCGCCGCCGCAAGTAGTCCGGCATGATCGACACGCTGTGGAAGTATCCAGCGACCGACTCGCGCGCGATCGCCTGAAACGTCGACTTGGCGCGCAACACTTTCGGCGCCCAGTCGAGCTTCGGGTAAAGCCAACCGAGCGCGCCGAAGAGCGGCCCGCGCACCGGCTGCGGCAGCAGTCGGCGCACCCGCTCCTCGTACATGTGCCAGCGGTAGCGTCGATAGCCGGCGAGCGTTTCATCGCCACCGTCGCCGGAAAGCGCCACCGTGACGCGCTTGCGCGCGAGCTGGCACACGCGATAGGTCGGCATCGCCGAGCTGTCGGCGAACGGTTCGTCGTACGCCTGTGCCAATACGTCGAGCAGTCCGAAATCATCGGTATCGACCTGCTCGACGTAGTGGCGCGTGTGATAGCGCGCCGCGATTTGCTGCGCGAACTGCGATTCGTTGTACGCCGGATCGCCGAAGGAGATGGAGCAAGTGTTGACCGGGTCCGCCGACAACCCCGCCATCATGGCGACGACGCCGCTCGAATCGACGCCGCCCGAGAGGAAGGCGCCGAGCGGCACTTCCGATATCAGGCGGATCTTCACCGCTTCGCGCAGCCGTGCGATCAGCTCATCCGCCGCGTCGGCCTCGCTCAACTTACCGAGCGGCTGGAACGGCACATCCCAGTACTCGCGCGGTGCCGCGGCGGCGGCGGCGCGCCGCACCATCAGCGTGTGCGCGGGCGGCAGCTTTTGGACGGTACGTAGAATCGTGCGCGGATCGGGCACGTAGCCGTAGGCGAAGTAATCCTCGACCGCGCGCGGGTCGATGTCGCGCTTGAGCGCCGGATGCAGCAGCAGCGCTTTCATCTCGGAACCGAAGATCAGCTCGCCGGTCGGGAGCGTGGCATAGTAAAGCGGCTTCTTGCCCATGCGATCGCGCGCGAGGAAGAGCGTCTCGCGGTTTCGGTCCCACAGCGCGAACGCGAACATCCCGCGAAACCGCTTGACGCAATCCTCGCCCCACTGCTCCCACCCGTGGACGATGACTTCGGTGTCGCTGTGCGTGCGAAACCGATGGCCCGCCGCCTCGAGCTCAGGCACCAAGTCCTGGAAGTTGTAGATCTCGCCGTTGAACACGACGACGACGGATTGATCTTCGTTGTACAGCGGCTGTTGGCCGGTCGACAGATCGATGATGGACAGGCGCCGGTGACCGAAACCAACCCCGGGCTCGAGATGAACGCCGCCCTCGTCCGGTCCGCGGTGGAACACCGACTGGTTCATGCGCGCGAGCAACGCCGGGTCGACGTCGCGTCGCGCTTGCATGTCGAAAATTCCGACGATGCCGCACATGCGTCAGCCCCGCGCGCGCGCCGGCGC
>JBGPCS010000324.1:0-3771 GCA_041481875.1 Sulfurifustaceae bacterium | reverse complement strand
GTGCAAACATGAAGCCGATCCCCGTCTCGGCGATGCAATCGGCGACTTGCGCCGGCGACAAGTGAATATTGACGCCGAGCGCCTCAAGCACGTCGGCGGCGCCGGACTTGCTCGACACGCTGCGTCCGCCGTGCTTCGCGACGCGCGCGCCCGCGGCGGCCGCGGCGAACATGGCGGCGGTGGAAATATTAAAGGTGTGGGCCGCGTCGCCGCCGGTACCGACGATGTCCAACAAATGTTCTTGCTGCGGCACCTGAACCTTGGCCGAGAACTCTCGCATGACTTGGGCGGCGGCGGCGATTTCGCCGATGGTCTCCTTCTTGACGCGTAAACCGACGGTCAGCGCCCCGATCATAACCGGAGAAACCTCGCCGCTCATGATCGCGCGCATCAGCGCGAGCATCTCCTCGTGGAAAATTTCGCGATGCTCGATAACGCGTTGCAGCGCTTCTTGCGGAGTAATAGACATAGTTTCCTCGCTTCGGTCGCCGCCATCGGACGATTGACGTAAGGAATCTCTGACTGATTCCCCCTCTCCCTCCGGGAGAGGTTTGGGTGAGGGAGCAGCGCGATTTCTTGCACCGCCGCCCCTCACCCTGGCCCTCTTGATCGCTCCCGCGCATCCTGCGCTCCCGCGGATCTTAGTGCGTCCTGCACGTCACCGGAGGGAAAGGGTATTAAGGTTTAATCAGAGGTTCCGTAACCGCACTCCAGCGATTCTGTTGCTCGACATCAACCCGGTCAAGGCATTACCGGACCGTGGCGCACCGCCGCTGGTGGACTCCACACGTACAACATCCAAAATGCGAGCGACGGCAACACGACTGCGACGGTTCCGGCGGCAAGCCACTCCAGCCGTGCGGACAGCATCGGTGCGAGTACACCGGCGGCGATCGCCATCACGATCATTTGTACGCAACTTTGCACCGCAGCGGCGAGGCCGCGCCGGTTCGGAAGACACTCGAGCGCGAGCAAGGTCATGTTCGGCAGCGCAAGCGACATACCGACAGCGTAGCTGGCGACCGGGCCGACCACGCTCGCGAGTGTGGGCCTCATCCAGATCGAGACCGCGACGTTGGTCGCGGCGGATACGAGCATGATGGCAAAACCGAGCCAGACCGCCTGGGCGTGCGAGTAGCGTCCGGCGAGGCGCCCCGAGATAAATGCCCCCAACATTAGCCCGATCACCAATGGAACGAACAGATAGCCGAAATCGTCCGCCGCTAGGCCCAAGTGCTGATAAAGCACCGCCGGCGAAGCGGCGACGTAGAGAAAGAGCCCACTGAAGTGCAACGCGGTACTCACGACCAACAGCACAAACGCGGGGTGGCGTACGGCGCGCCAGTACGCGAGGGCGATGTGACCCGGGTGCGCCGTCTGGCGGTCGGTGCGCGCAAGGGTCTCCGGCAACATCACCGTTGTCCACACCCACAAGAACACTCCAAGGCCGGTCAGGAACCAGAACACCGAGCGCCAGCCGTACGCGTCGTGCAAATAACCGCCGATGATGGGCGCCACCGCCGGCGCGACACCGAAGAGCAACGTCACCTGGGCCATCACCTTCTGGGCGCGCGCGCCGTGAAACGCGTCGCGCACGATGGCGCGTCCGATGACGACGGCGGCGCTGGCCGATAAACCTTGTCCGACGCGCGTGACCAATAGCCAATGAATATCGGCGGCGAGCGCGCACCCGATCGAGCTAAGCGTGTACAGCGCGAGCGAAACCAGAATGACGCGGCGCCGGCCGAACGCGTCGGAAAGCGGCCCGTAGACGAGCGTGGTCGCACCGAACGCGATCAAGTACAGGCTCAGCGTTTGCTGCAATTGCCAATCGGACGCACCGAACTCAAGAGCGATATCGGGGAACGAGGGCAGAAACGTGTCGATCGAAAACGGCGCAAGCATCGCCAACACCGCCACGATGAGCGAGAGGCGATAGCCGCGGCCGTGGCCGTCGGCGCGCTTGGCAACCACGGCGTTCACGCGCGGCCGGGCGCGCCGGCCTTCAAAAAATTCTCCAGCATCCGATGGCCGTGCTGCGTCAATATCGACTCCGGATGAAACTGCACACCTTCGACCGCGAGCGTCTTATGACGCACGCCCATGATTTCGCCGTCGTCGGTCCACGCCGTGACGTCGAGACAATCGGGCATGCTCGCGCGCTCGATTGCGAGCGAATGGTAACGCGTCGCTTCGAACGGATTCGGCAATCCACGAAACACGCCATCACCGGTGTGATGAATCATCGACGTCTTGCCGTGCATCACGCGTTGCGCCCGCACGACTTTGCCGCCGAACGCTTCGCCGATCGCCTGATGGCCGAGACAGACACCTAAAATCGGCGGGCCGCCGGCGAAGCGCTTGATCGTCCCGAGCGTGATTCCCGCCTGAGCCGGATCGCACGGCCCGGGCGATAGGCAAATGCGCGCCGGCTTCAGTGCCGCAATCTCGGCAAGCGTAATTTCGTCGTTGCGGCACACCCGCACTTCCTCGCCCAGCTCACCGAAGTACTGCACCAGGTTGTAGGTAAAAGAATCGTAGTTGTCGATCATCAGCAACATGTCACGCCTCCCGGTCCAGACCGCTTTGCACTTGCTCGGCGGCGCTCAGCACCGCGCGCGCCTTTGCCTCGGTCTCGCGCCACTCGCTCTCGGGGTCGGAGTCGGCAACGATCCCGGCCGCCGCTTGGACGTAGAGGACGTCGTCCTTGACGATGCCGGTGCGGATGGCGATGGCGAGATCCATCGCGCCGCTGAAACTCAGGTAGCCGCACGCGCCGCCGTAGATGCCGCGCTTGACCGGCTCGAGCTCATCGATGATTTCCATCGCACGTACTTTCGGCGCGCCGGTGAGCGTCCCGGCCGGAAACGTCGCGCGCAGGACGTCGACGTTGGTCATGCCCGGGTTCAACACGCCCTCGACGTTGGAAACGATGTGCTGCACGTGCGAGTACTTCTCGATCACCATCTGCTCCGTGACTTTAACGCTGCCGATCTCGGCGATGCGCCCGATGTCGTTGCGCGCGAGATCGATCAGCATCACGTGCTCGGCGCGCTCCTTCGGATCCGCGAGCAGTTGGCGCGCGAGCGCCTCGTCGTTCTCCGCGTTCGCGCCGCGCGGTCGGGTACCGGCCAGCGGGCGAATGACGACGATCTCGCGTTTCACTTCATTCTGCTCGCGCGTCTCTTGCCGGACCAGAATCTCGGGCGAGGCGCCGATCACATGGAAGTCGCCGAAGTGGTAGAAGTACATATACGGCGATGGATTGATCGAGCGCAGCGCGCGATACAGCGAGAGCGGTGCATCCGGAAACGGCATGCGGATGCGCTGCCCGATCTGCACTTGCATCATGTCGCCGGCGAGCACGTATTCCTTCGCCTGCGCGACCGCTCGCAGAAAATCGGGCTTCGCAAATTCCCGCAGCGCCTCGGTGCGCCGGCTAGCCTTCGCCTCCGGCGCCGCGATCGATTCGCGCAACTGCACGCGCAGCTCGCTTAGTCGGGCATGCCCGCGCGCATACGCATCGGTGTCGTTCGGATCGACGTAGACAATCAAATACAGCTTGCCGGTCAGGTTATCGACCACCGCCAGCTCCTCCGTCAGCAGCAGCAGGATATCCGGCACATCGATGCCTCCCGGCTTTTCCACCGCCGCGAGCTTCTTCTCGATCACGCGCACGGTGTCGTACCCGAAGTAGCCGGCGAGTCCGCCGCAGAAGCGCGGCAATCCCGGCAAGGGTGCGGCGCGGAAGCGCTCAAGGAACGACGGGCT
>JBGPCS010000323.1:0-3781 GCA_041481875.1 Sulfurifustaceae bacterium | reverse complement strand
TGATCGTCGCAAGTCCGGAAATCGAGATCGATGCGCAGCGGAAGTTTTTCGACAAGCATGTCGACCCGTGGATGGGTCGATTTTTCGGCGATCTGACACGTGCGCGTTCGGCCAGTTTTTATCGCGCCGTCGGATTGCTCGGAGAGCGGTTTCTCGAGGTGGAGCGAACCTATCTTTCGATGTTGGCATGAAGTCCTGGAAACGAGGAGCGAACATGACCCAGCGCACTAATAAAGACCGCCGGAAATTTCTGAAGGGCGCGTTGCTCGGGAGCGGCGCGGCGGCAGTAGCGATCGCGAGCGGCGCGGCCGTGGCGGCGCCGGAGAAGAAAGAGCGACCGGCGCGTAAAGCACAAGCGCAGTCGCAGGGCTATCAAGAAACGCCCCACGTGCTCGAGTACTACAAGACCGCGCAGTTTTGAACTGTACCGTAGCGAAGCGCTAATCGGCAGGAGATGCAGCGATGAAGCTAACCAAAAAGCAAAACGGCCACTCACAGACCGGTACCGAAACTTCCACGGTTGCCGGCGCGATCGATCGGCGCACGTTCCTGCGACGGTCGGGCATCGCCGCCGGCGGCATCGCCGCGGCGACGGCGTTGCCGTTTTCGATGATGCGCAAGACCGAAGCGAAGACCGTCGCCGAAGTCGATCCGAAGGCGGAGATCAAGACGGTGCGCACGATTTGCACGCACTGCTCGGTCGGCTGCGGCATCATCGCCGAGGTTCAAGACGGCGTGTGGATCGGGCAGGAACCGGCGTTCGATCATCCGTTCAATCTCGGCGCGCACTGCGCGAAAGGCGCTTCGGTGCGCGAGCACGGTCACGGCGAACGACGCTTGAAATATCCGATGAAGCTCGTCGACGGCAAGTGGCAGCGCCTCTCGTGGGAGCAGGCGATCAACGAAGTCGGCGACAAGATGCTTGCGCTGCGCAAGCAATACGGCCCGGATTCCGTGTTCATGACCGGCGGCTCGAAGCACAACAACGAGCAGTCGTATCTACAGAGAAAATTCTTTGCGTTCTGGGGCTCGAACAATTGCGATCACCAAGCGCGCATCTGCCACTCCACGACCGTCGCCGGCACCGCGGCCAATTTCGGCTACGGCGCGATGACCAACTCGTATAACGATCAGCACAACTGCAAGGCGATGCTGTTCATCGGCAGCAACGCCGCCGAGGCGCACCCGGTCGCGATGCAGCACGTGCTGCGCGGCAAGGAGAACGGTTCCAAGATCGTCGTCGTCGATCCGCGCTTCACGCGCACCGCAGCGCACGCGGACTATTACGTCCGTATCCGTTCCGGCACCGATACCGCGTTCATGTGGGGCGTGCTCTGGTACGTGTTCGAGAATGGATGGGAAGATAAGGAATATATTAAGAGTCGCGTCTACGGAATGGACGACGCGCGCGCGATGGTGAAGAACTATCCTCCGGACGTAGTCGCGGATATCACCGGCGCACCAAAGGAGCAAATTCTCAAAGTCGCGGAAATCATGGCGAAGAATCGCCCGAGCACGCTCGTCTGGTGCATGGGCGGCACGCAGCACCATCACGGCACCGCCAACGTGCGCAGCTACAATACATTGCAGCTCGCGCTCGGCAACGTCGGTAAGTCGGGCGGCGGGTCGAACATCTACCGTGGTCACGACAACGTGCAAGGCGCGACCGACGTCGGTCCGAACGGCCAATCGTTGCCGGGTTACTACGGCATCACCGAAGGCGCGTGGAAGCATTGGACGCGCGTGTGGGACGTGGATTACGACTGGCTGAAGGATCGCTTCGATCCCGCCGAGTACGACGACGGCAAGGGCGGGAAGATCAAGCCGATGGAAATGGCGGGCCTAACGGTGTCGCGCTGGGCCGATGCCGTGCTCGAAGATCCGGCGAACGTCACGCAGAAGAGCCCACTCAAGATGGTGATCTTCAACGGCATGGCGCCGAACAGCCAGAGCCGCGGGCCGAACATGAAGAAGGCGTTCGAGAAGCTCGATAGCCTCGTCATCATCGATCCGTACCCGACCGTGTCGTCGGTCATGAGCGATCGCAAGAACAACGTGTGGCTGCTGCCGGCGACGACTCAGTTCGAAACCTACGGCTCGGTCACGGCGTCGAACCGCTCGCTGCAATGGCGCGACCGCGTGATCGCACCGGTGTTCGAGTGCAAAACCGACCAGGAGATCCTGTATCTGCTCGCGAAGAAGCTCGGGTTCGAGAAGCAGATGTTCAAGAAGATCCGCGTGGTCAATAACGAGCCGAACCTCGAGGACACGCTGCGCGAAATCAATCTCGGCACTTGGACTATCGGCTACAGTGGTCAGAGCCCGGAACGCTTGAAGCTGCACCAGCAGAATTGGGGCACGTTCAACACGACGACACTGATTGGCGAGGGCGGTGCGTGCAGCGGCGAATACTACGGCTTGCCGTGGCCGTGCTGGGGCACGCCGCAGTTGAAACATCCGGGGACGCCGCTGCTTTACGACACGAGCAAGCCGGTGTCGAAAGGTGGGTTGAATTTCCGTGCGAACTGGGGCGTGGAAAAGGACGGCGTGAATTTACTCGCCGAAGGCAGCTACTCGGTCGGTGCGGAAATCAAGGACGGCTATCCACCGTTCACGTACGGAATTCTCAAGAAACTCGGTTGGGACAAGGATCTGACCAAGCGCGAGCTCGATACGATTCTCAAGATCGGCGGCGAAAAGCCCGATGCCGTCAGCTGGACCACGGATCTCTCCGGCGGCATCATCCGTGTCGCGATCAAGCACGGCTGCGCACCGTTCGGCAACGGCAAAGCGCGCGCGAAGGCGTGGGAGCTACCCGATCCAGTGCCGGTGCACCGCGAGCCGCTGTACACGCCGCGTTATGATCTCGTCGCGAAATTTCCGACATACGCGGACCGGAAAGTCTTCCTGCGCTTGCCGACGCGGTTCGCGTCGGTACAAGCGAAAGACTACTCGAAGGAATATCCGCTCGTGCTTTCGAGCGGACGACTCACCGAGTACGAAGGCGGAGGCGATGAAACACGGTCGAACCCGTGGCTCGCCGAGCTGCAGCAAAATATGTTCGTCGAGATCAATCCGGTCGACGCGAACAATGTCAAGATCAAGGACGGTCAGATGGTTTGGGTGGAGGGTCCGGAGGGAGGCAAGATCAAAGTCATGGCAATGGTCACGCGCCGTGTCGCGGCGGGCACCGTATGGAGCCCATTCCATTTCGCCGGTCACTTCCAGGGCCAGGATCTGCGATCGAAATATCCGCCGGGGGCGGACCCGTACGTTTTAGGCGAAGCGGTCAACACCGCGACGACCTACGGCTACGACGCTGTGACGATGATGCAGGAAACCAAGACCACGCTGTGCCGCGTGCGGCCGGCTTGAGGAGGAGATAATCATGGCAAGAATGAAATTCCTCTGTGACGCCGAGCGCTGCATCGAGTGCAACGGCTGTGTGACCGCGTGCAAGAACGAGCACGAGGTGCCGTGGGGCGTGAATCGCCGCCGCGTGGTGACGCTCGATGACGGCGTGCCCGGCGAGAAGTCGATCTCCGTCGCTTGCATGCACTGCACCGACGCACCGTGTGCCGCCGTGTGCCCGGTCGACTGCTTCTATACGACACCCGATGGCGTGGTGCTGCACAACAAAGATCTTTGTATCGGCTGCGGCTACTGCTTCTATGCCTGTCCGTTCGGCGCGCCGCAATATCCGCAAGCCTTGGCGTTCGGCGTGCGCGGCAAGATGGACAAGTGCACGTTCTGCGCCGGCGGCCCGGAAGAGGACAACTCG
>JBGPCS010000322.1:0-3791 GCA_041481875.1 Sulfurifustaceae bacterium | reverse complement strand
GTACGCCCTCGCCGTGCTGTTCGGGTTTCTGCTGTCGCCGATCGTGATCGGCGCGATAGCCGGGCTGTTCTCGACCGGTCTAGGCTACCTGCTCGGCCTACTGGCGGGCGCGGCGGTATTGCCAATTGTCGCCGCGGGGCTTTATTGCAGCTATCGGACGATTTTTTCGGCGGCGGAGCCGCGTGCCAGCGCTGCCCGGATCGAAGCGCGCAAAGTGGTCGCGATGCCGACTCGCCGCCACTAGTCAGCTCGACGCCTTCGCCCGGACCGGTAAAGTCCGCGCCGCCCGTAATCGATCCGCCGACGCAGCCTGCGATGGCGCAGCGGGCGATTCCGCGCGCGGTGCGCGATCCGCTTCGGGGCGATAAATTCCACAGCCGAGGACGAGATCGCCCTCGCGCTCGATGTAAGCCGATTTCGGTTCGATTTGGTTGTTCTTTGCCGGATTTCGCAAACGATAGTCGCACCACCCTTTTCCTTTGGTTGTTGCGACCTCGATGATCTCGCGCATGTATCGTTTGCCGTCCTCATCCTTGTGATTGATCAATCTTTGCCCGATGCCTTCCGTGAAGGGCGTCGCACGCATGATGCCCTCGACATCGATGATGAATACGTACAGCTCTCCTTCCGTGAACCCGCCGTTGGGATTTTGAATGTCCTCGATCGCGCGCTGCGGTCCGACGGCGCGAATGTGCGCAATGGCGCGCTTGATCAGGGAGACGGCGCGGTCGCGATCCTCGGTGCGATCGATCTTGAATACCTCGACGAGGTGGAGCATTTGCGTCGCTTCCCGCTCGAATGCCGTTGCCGCGGCGGCGCCCTGCTCCACCAGCGAAGCATTGTGCTGCGTCACGTTCTCGAGTTGCGAGATTGCGTTGCCGACCTCCCGCACTCCGGTGCTCTGTTCCTCCGAAGAGTTGGCGATCGAATCAATGAGCTCGGACACTTCGTGCATGCCGGCCACCGCGCGGTCGACGGCCTGCTGTGCTTGGGTTGCGAGTATCGTCCCCTCGGAGACATCCTTGCTTGACGTCTCGATCAGTGTCTTGATCTCCTCCGCCGCTGCCGCGCTACGTTGCGCGAGCGAGCGCACTTCCGCCGCGACCACGCTGAATCCGCGACCCTGCTCACCCGCGCGCGCCGCCTCGACTGCCGCGTTTAGCGCGAGGATGTTAGTCTGAAACGCGATGCCTTCGATCAAGCCGATGATCTCCGACATCCGGCGCGAGCCGCCCTCGATGCGCGTCATCGTACTCGTTACCCGAGTCATCGATTGACCCGCTTCCTCGGCGCGCCGGCCGGTTTCATCGGCACGGGCGTTGGCTTGTCGGCAGTGCTCCGCGTTCTGCTTCACTGTCGCGGAAAGCTGCTCCATGCTGGCGGCGGTTTCTTGCAGCGTGGACGATTGCTCCTCCGTACGCTGCGACAGATCGGTGTAGCCGGCCGCCACTTCGTGCGACCCATGTGCAATCTGGTCGGCACCCAAACGTACTTGGCTCACGATATCGAGCAGGTTGTTGCTCATGAGCGCGATGGACGCCCAGATTTTGCCAGCCTCGGAGTTCTCCAGCTGCAGTCCGCGCGGTGCTCGTAGTTTGACCGTCAGATCGCCGCTCGCGATTCGTTCGATCGTTTTCGCGAGGCGGTCCAGACCGAGGTTGTTCCAAGCGCCGAGGCCGGCGAGCCAGTAGACGGCGATGACGAAAGCGAGGATGGCGACGACACTCGGGGCGAACGAGCCCTCCGTCTGCGCGTCGCCTGCCAAGCGCCACACCGCCGCCAACGCGACGAGTTGCCCGGCCAGCAACAGAAGGACTATACCGATCAGATTGGCCCGGACGCTAAGTTGGCGGATCAACGCAAACGCCGGTGTGAATATAACTCTCATAGGTGTCTCCTCGTTCTCTCAAGGATAGTCTCGGATCGGCGCGCGGCAGGAACGGCGAATTGGTCGGTTTTGGGCTAAAAATGCCGGGTCGACGCCACAAACCCGGTGGATTGTCGGATCGAGTTGCGTGAGGTTTGCAAGGAAGACAGGCGCGCGGGCGGCGCCATCGCGCGCGAGAGGAAAGCGCCCTCGAGGCGAATGTGGCTGGTGTATGAGCGCGCGACCGCGAAACGTTTCGCGCATCTTTTTTTCTTCGAGGACCGAGATCGGGCGGCTCGCCGAGTTGATACAGCGGCCAATGCGCAAGCGCGCGACCGCGACGATGTCATACAATGCGCCGGTGACAGCACACCCGACAGTCCGATGAGCGACGTAAGTCCGATCCGTCTATTCGCGGAGTGGTTCGAGAAGGCGTCGCGCGCCGGCATCGACAAGCCGCACGCCATGGTGCTCAGCACGGTGGGTGCCGATGCCCGTCCGTCTTCGCGCGTGGTGCTGCTCAGCTCATACGATGAGCGCGGGTTTGTGTTTCACACCAATTACGAAAGCGAGAAGGGTACCGATATCGCGCGAAGCCCCTGGGTCTCACTGGTCTTTTGGTGGGACCCGCTCGGCTATCAGGTGCGCGTCGAGGGCCGCGCCGAGCGGACGAGCGCGTCCGACTCGGATGGCTACTTCGCCAAGCGTCCGCGCGGCAGTCAACTGAGCGCGTGGGCGTCCGAGCAGAGTCGTTCAATCGAAAGCCGTGAGTGGCTCGAGGGGCGTATGCGGACGTTCGAGGGGAAATATCGGAACCAAACCGTCCCGCGGCCGCCGCACTGGGGCGGCTATCGAGTCGTTCCGCAGGTCATCGAATTCTGGCAGCACCGGGAAAGCCGGTTACACGAACGCACGCGCTTCGATCGTGATGAGAGCGGCAAATGGCGCGTCGTTCATCTCGCGCCCTGAACGGCTAGTGACGTATTCCCTGAACGGCTAGTGACGTATTGTTGTCTGCCTCTGGACGAAACATCCTCGTTGCGCCGAGACTAGATATCCGTGATCACCATTCCCCACCGACGCTATCTCGGGACGCTCGCTGTCGCGTTTGCCATCGTATGGCTACTGCTCGCGTTCGGGCCGATCGACCGTGCCGCCTGGGCGCTGGAAAACGCGCTGGTCCTCGTATTCATTCTCGCGATTGCCGTGAGTTATTGGGCTTTTCCGCTGTCCCGCGTCTCCTACACACTGATCTTCGTCTTTCTCTGCTTGCACGAGGTCGGCGCGCACTACACTTACGCCAAAGTACCCTACGACGAGTGGTCGCGCGCGCTGTTCGGCTTCAGCATCAATGCCGCGCTCGGATTCGAACGCAACAACTTCGACCGAATCGTGCATTTCTCGTACGGTCTACTGATCGCGTACCCGGTACGGGAGATTTTCCTGCGGATTGCCAACGTGCGCGGGTTTTGGGGTTACTTTCTGCCGCTCGATCTAACCATGTCTACCTCGATGCTGTTCGAGATCTTCGAGTGGATCGCCGCGGAATTTTTTGGTGGCGATCTAGGGCCGACCTATCTCGGCAGCCAAGGCGACCCGTGGGATGCGCAGAAGGACATGGCGCTTGCGAGCCTCGGGGCGTTGATCGTCATGTCGCTGACCGCCGCGATAAATTACAAGTTCCAGCGTGACTTCGCCGCAGAATGGGCCGACAGTTTGCGCGTTAAAGGACGGCGTCCGCTCGGCGAAAATGTTTGGTGGCGCCGACTAGCGCGGCGACGTAAACGCTTGGCGCCGCCAGACGCTAAGGAACCTCTGATTAAGTGAACATTCACCGCAAAGGCGCAAAGGACGCGAAGAAAAACATGAGATTTTTATCGAGAAAACCCTTTGCGCTCTCTGCGTCTTTGCGGTGAGAAATAGT
>JBGPCS010000321.1:0-3792 GCA_041481875.1 Sulfurifustaceae bacterium | reverse complement strand
GCATTCGCGCCGGGCGCGTTGAAAACCGGTATGCCGCGACCGCTCATCTTAGCGACGGGTATGTTGTTCACCCCCGCGCCGGCGCGCCCCACCGCTTTGAGATTGGCGGGAATTTCCATGTCGTGCATCTTGGCGGAGCGGACCAGTATCGCGTCCGGATTCTTGATGTCGTTGCCTACGCGATAACGATCCGCCGGGAGCCGTTCCAGCCCGAGTGCCGAGATATTGTTCAATGTCAGAATCTGATACACGCGATCACCTCATACGCAACCTAAGCAACCACAGCAACCACAGATACGCACGGATGAACACAGATAATCGAGAGATAGTACTTTTCCCCCTATCTGTGTTTATCTGCGTCCATCTATGGTTTCGCTTTTTCCTTTCGTTCTCGGTTCAGCCCTTGGTCTTGGCGAACTGCTTCATGTATCCGACCAGCGCATCGACGCCCGCCTGCGGCATGGCGTTGTAAACGCTCGCGCGCATGCCACCGACGGAGCGATGTCCCTTGAGCTGCAACAACCCGGCGGTCTTCGCGCCCTTCAAAAATTCCTCATCGAGCGCGCTGTCCGCGAGCGTGAACGGTATATTCATCCACGAGCGCGCCGCCAACGCAACCGGGTTTTTGTAAAAGCCGCCGGAGCCGTCGATGGCGTCGTATAGGTTCCTGGCCTTGCGCTGGTTAATCTCCGCCATCGCCTTCAAGCCGCCCTTCTTTTTGAGCCATTCGAACACGAGTCCGGCGATGTACAGCGCGTAGGTGGGCGGTGTGTTGTACATCGACTCGTTGTCGGCGTGGACTTTGTAGTCCAACATGCTCGGCGTCTTGGGCAGGGTCTGGCCGAGCAAGTCTTCGCGCACGATCACCAACGCCAGTCCCGACGGACCGAAATTCTTCTGCGCCCCGGCGTAAATCAGTCCGAAGCGACTCACGTCGAGCGGACGCGAGAGCAGCGTCGAGGATGCGTCGGTCACGAGCGGGACGTTCCCGGTGTCGGGAATCCAATGAAACTCCACACCCCCGATCGTTTCGTTCGCGGTGTAGTGGACGTAGGCGGCGCCCGCGTCGAGCTTCCATTCGCCGCGCGCCGGGATGTCGCTGAAGTTCGACGCCTCGGAGCTGGCGGCAACGTTGACCGCCGCGAGCGACTTCGCCTCGCCGATCGCCTTCTTCGACCACTGCCCGGTATTGATGTAATCCGCGCTCTTCTTGCCGCGCATCAGATTGAGCGGCACCATCGCGAACTGCGTGGTCGCCCCTCCTTGCAGGAACAGCACCTTATAGTTGGACGGAACGTTGAGCAGCTCGCGTAAAGCGGCCTCAGCTTTCTGCGCGATGTCGATGAACTCCTTACCGCGATGACTCATCTCCATCACCGACATGCCGCTGCCATGCCAGTCGAGCAATTCTTGCTGCGCCTGCTTGAGGACCTCTTCCGGCAATACCGCCGGACCGGGGCTGAAGTTATATATTCGTGTCATGTCTTTTCAAACCCGAATTTTAGAATTGTTGAAACCACAGATGCACACGGATGAGCACAGATCTCAGAAAGACTCAAAAATAACTTGCTTCATTCTGTCCATCCGCGTTCATCTGTGTGCATCTGTGGTTCCAAATTCATATTTCTATTCGTCTTCCTCCGTCTCGGCCACCTTCTCCAGACCCGCGAGATGCTCTTCGTTTGAAAGCTCGATCAGACGCACACCCTGGGTGTTACGTCCGATCACGGAGATCTCTTTCACGCGCGTGCGGATCAAGGTGCCGCCGTCGGTAATCAGCATGACTTCATCGTCCGGCTCGACGAAGCAGGCGGCGAGCACCGGGCCGTTGCGCTCGCTCACTTGAATGGAGATGACCCCTTGCCCGCCGCGGCGGTGCGGCGGGTACTCGTTCAATAGGGTGCGCTTGCCATAACCGTTGCGCGTGGCGGTCAGCATCGTCGCGGCCTCGTTCACACCGCTCTTTTCGACGATGATAAGCGATACCACATGTTGATTCTCTTTAAGCTCGATGCCACGCACTCCGCGCGCTGCGCGGCCCATCGGACGCACGTCGGCTTCGCCGAAACGCACCGCCTTGCCGGCATCGCTGAACAGTAGAATTTCGCATTCGCCGGACGTAAGTCCCACGCCGACGAGCTGGTTCCCGTCTTCGAGCTCGATGGCACGGATGCCGGTCGAGCGCGGACGAGTGAACTCGACTAGCGCCGTTTTCTTTACCGTTCCGTCGGACGTCGCCATGAAGATGTAGCCGGGCTGTTCGAAGTCGCGCACCGGCAAAATCGCGTTGACGCGCTCGCTCTCTTCCAGCGGCAGGAGATTCACGATCGGCTTGCCGCGCGCGCCGCGCCCTGCCGAGGGAATCTCGTACACCTTGCGCCAATATACTTTACCGCGGTTCGTGAAGCAGAGAATCGATGAATGGGTATTGGCGATGATCAGCTTCTCGACGAAGTCCTCTTCTTTCATACTGGTCGCGATTTTGCCGCGCCCGCCGCGTCGTTGCGCGCGATACGCCGAGAGCGGCTGCGATTTGATGTAACCCGCGTGCGACAGCGTGACGACGACGTCTTCGGGCGTGATCAAGTCCTCGACGCTGAGACTGACTTGGCTCTCGAGTATCTCGGTGCGACGCTTATCGCCGAACTGATCCTTAAGGGCCGTCAACTCCTCGCGGATCACGCGCAGTAAGCGATCGGGGTTTGCGAGAATATCGAGCAGGTCGGCGATTGTTTTGAGAATCTCCGCGTATTCATCGCGCAACTTAGTCTGCTCGAGCCCGGTCAGGCGATGCAGGCGCAGATCCAAGATCGCTTGCGTTTGCGCCTCCGTTAACCAGTAGCCGTCGGATCGCAATCCGAATTCCAGTGCTAACCCCTGCGGACGCGTCAAGTTCGCATCGCCCGCCGCGAGCATCTTGGCTACGACCTTCGCCGGCCACGTGCGCGCCATCATCTTCGTCTTCGCTTCGGCCGGATCTTTCGCCGCCTTGATAAGCGCGATCATCTCGTCGATATTTTCGAGCGCAACCGCCAAGCCTTCCAATACGTGCGCGCGCTCGCGCGACTTGCGCAGGTCGTAAATCGAGCGGCGCGTAACGACTTCGCGCCGATGGCGCAAAAACGCTTCGAGTAGCGACTTCAGATCGAGCAATCGCGGCTGGTTGTTGACCAGCGCCACCATGTTCACGCCGAACACGGTTTGGAATGCCGTGTGCTCATACAGATTATTGAGGACGACGTCGGCGACTTCGCCGCGCTTCAGCTCGATGACCATGCGCATACCGGACTTGTCCGATTCGTCGCGCAGCTCCGAGATGCCTTCGATCTTGCCATCCTTCACCAGCTCGGCGATGTGCTCGAGCAACCGCGCCTTGTTCACCTGGTAGGGCAACTCGGTGACGATGATCGCCTGGCGGCCGCTCTTCGCGTCGATCTCCTCGATCGCCACGCGCGCGCGTATGTAAATCTTGCCGCGCCCGGTGCGGTATCCCTCGCGGATACCTTCGATGCCGTGAATGATCGCCGCCGTCGGGAAGTCCGGGCCGGGGATGCGGCGCATCAAATCATCGACGCTGGCGTCCGGGTTTTCGATGAGATCGAGACAAGCGTCGATCACTTCGTCTAAGTTGTGCGGCGGTATGTTCGTCGCCATGCCGACGGCGATACCCGAGGAACCGTTGACGAGCAAGTTCGGCACCTTGGTCGGCATCACGACCGGTTCGTGTTCCGAGCCGTCGTAATTGGCCGAGAAGTTGACCGTTTCCTTCTCGAGATCCGCGAGCATCTCGTG
>JBGPCS010000320.1:0-3818 GCA_041481875.1 Sulfurifustaceae bacterium | reverse complement strand
GCGAATTGCAGCAAGCTCGTCACGATGTGGCGAATGCGCTCGACTTGCTGCGCGATGAGATCGATCTCGCGCGCCACCGGCCGCGCTGCGGCTCCGAGCTCCGCCGTCAGAACGTCGAGATTGCCGAGAATGACGGCGGCGGGATTGTTGATTTCGTGCGCGATGCCGGCGGCCATTTGCCCAAGCGCCGAGAGCTTGTCGGCCATTGCCAGTTGTTCACGGGTTCGCTCCAGGAGCGCGATGATCGCCTGCAACTCGGCGTTCTTCTGCTCGAGCTCGAACGTGCGCTCGGCGACCTTGATCTCGAGCGCGGTCGCGGCTCGTTGAATTTCGCGGTTACGCGCGGCGAGCTGATCGAGCATGGTGTCGAATTGGCGCGCCAACTGCCCGATCTCATCGTGTGTTCCGATCGGTCCGATGCGCCGGTCTTCACCTGCCTGGGTGGCGCGCACGACCGCTGCCATAGTTTCGATCGGCTTGAATATCGAGCGCATCCCGCGCAATGCGATCCACGCCGCGATCGCCGTCGCAACTAAGAACAGCGACAGGAGCAGCGCCGCCGCGCGGTAATAACCTGCACTAAAGGCGCTTTGGCGCATGCCGACGTGCAAATTTCCCACGTGCAATCCATTCACGTCGTAAAGCGCACCGTAGGTCGACACGTACGCCCGTCCATCCAGCACTTCGCGTCCGATCGTGACATCGCCCTTGGTGCTGAGACGCGTGCGCAGATCGGTCGGCAAGCGCGATCCGATCAGGGCGCTCCAGCCGTCGCCGACCGCGGCGATCCGAAGATCGGCCAGCAACAGCGTGACGATGGGCTCGGCTTCGGGCGGCAGCGCGCCGGCGGCGAAGACGCGGCCGCTAAGCGTATACAGTGCCGCATGATTACGATTGAGCAAGACCCCGCCATCGAGAGTCATGGAAACGCGTCCGTCTTCATCGATGATCGGCTGCACCACGCGTAGCACGAGTCCGCGCTGTTCCTGGCCGTTGCCTTCGCGCCACTCGACGCGCGCTTGCTCGGTGAGCGCCGCCGATTCGCGCCGCAAGTCTTCTTCGCGGAACACTTCGAGCGCCGCACCCGCGAATCCGCGCCCGGCGCGATCGGTGAGCGGACTCGGCTTGCTGGCGCGCTGCGTGTCGACATCCTCGTACAACCAATTGCCGGCGACGCCGGTGAGGTGCAGGAAAGTGTAGTTCCGGCCTTCGCGCAGCCGCTGCAACGCGCGCTGTATCGCCGCCCGATCGCGTTGCTTCAGGAGATCGCGAAATTGCGTCGATTCGGCGAGTTGCTGCAATTCGAGCTGGCGCTCGTCTTGGAACTGTCGTAGTGCTTGACGCGCGACCGCGAGGTGATCGCGTAGCGTGACGTTGAGCGACTCTTGGGTATAGCCATGAAACCAATAGAGGGTGTAAGCCAGCGTCGCGGCCATCGTGGTCGTCAATGGCAGCAGTACCAGCGCGAACAGCTTGTAACGCACCGCCGACTGGAAACGTACGCGCCACGAATTCCAGATCGGTCGTTCCACTGTCGTTTACCTGAGTCGGCCTATTTCGCCGGTCGGCGTGTGTCCGGCCAAGCCGACAGCTTGCGTTCGAGGGTTTTGCGAGAGATGCCGAGCCGCCGTGCCGCCTCCGATTTATTGCCCTGCGTGTCGCCGAGCACGCGCAGCGTGTGATATTTTTCCACGTCCTCCAGTTTCCACGCGGCGCGAAACTCCGTCATGCTCGGTTCCGTCGGCGTGTGAGCTGTCTCGCGGCTGACGTTGTCGCACGGTGTGTGCCCGAGCAGCAAGGCGCGCTCGACGATATTACGCAGCTCGCGCACGTTGCCGGGCCACGCGTGCGCTTGCAAGTGCACGAGCTCCTCCGGACTAAACGCGTACGGCACGACCCCGAGATCGGCCGCCAGGCGGCGCGAGAAGTAGTCCAGCAGCGCGGGGATATCGGCGACGCGCTGACGCAACGTCGGAACCTTCACGCTCACGACGTTCAAGCGGAAGTACAGATCTTCACGGAACAACCCCTTGCGCACGGATTCCGCGAGATTGCGGTTGGTCGCGGTGAGCAGTCGCACGTCGACCGGAATCTCATGGTCGGCGCCGACCGGCCGAACGCGCAGCGTCTCGAGCACGCGCAATAGCTTCGCTTGCATCGGCAGCGGCATCTCGGAAATTTCGTCGAGAAACAGCGTGCCGCCTTTGGCCGTGACGAACAGACCTTCGCGCGATTGATGCGCACCGGTAAAAGCGCCCTTGGTGTGGCCGACCAGCTCGCTCTCGAAAAGCTCGGCGGCGATCGCCACACAGTTGATGGCGACGAAAGGCCCCTGGCGACGGCTCGCGCGATGAATCGCGGCCGCGGCCAGCTCTTTGCCGGTGCCGGTCTCGCCCTCGATCAGTACCGACACCGGCGTCGGTCCGATGCGCTCGACGATGCGGCGTATCTCCTGTATCGCCGGCGAGTCGCCGATCATTTCGTTTTTGGCGCTTCGCGCCGGCTCATCCCCGGCGCGGCTCGGCGCCGCGGGCGCCGCCGCGCGCTTTGCGATGCAGCGCTTGACCGACGCGAGCAGTTGCTCGACGCGAAACGGCTTCAAAATGAAATCGGTCGCGCCGGCGCGCAGCGCGCCGATCGTTGCGTTTAGATCGGCGTACGCGGTGATGAAAATGACTTCCGATCGATCGCCGCCGAGATGCAGCGCCTCGACCCATTCGAGGCCGGAACGGCCGGGTAAACTGATGTCGACGACCAGCACGTCAAAGCGGCACCGAGCGCGCAACGTCTCCGCGGCCTCCACGTTCTCCACCGCCTCGACGAGCCCGTACTCTTTGGCGAGCGCGCGCTGGAGAAAACTGCGGATGCCGGGTTCGTCGTCGACGATGAGAATGGATATTTCGCGCCGGGATAAGTTTCCCGCCACGGTGGATGGCAGATGGGAAGCGGGTGCAACCTTCGTGACATCTGTCATGGTGCGTCACTCAACTCGAGTCGCCCTTGCGGCGGACAGCGGTCCGGTTGGAGTATTGCCGGGGTCTGTGTCATTTCGACCCACAGACGCGTACCTTGCGTCAATTTGATACGCCTGTCAAATAAACCGATCTCTCGAACGCCGAATAATTACTAGCCGCGACCGCCGATGGCTTGGCACTGGAGTTGCAATCAGCCCGACCGTTCAGCCCGATCGTTCAGCCGAGAAACCATGAATTTCCTATCCGCGAGACGAGTGAGCTACGCGCTCCTGATTCTTTGCCTGTCGCCATACGCCCAGCCGTCGCGCAGCGCGCAGGAGCAATTGATTCGGTTGGCGACGACGACCAGCACCGAGAATTCAGGTTTACTGCGTGTGCTGTTGCCGGCATTCGGGCGCGATACCGGATACAAGGTGCAAGTCATCGCGGTCGGCACCGGCAAAGCGTTGCGCATGGGACAGGACGGCGACGTCGACGTCGTCATGGTGCACGCACGCGCGGATGAGAATAAGTTCGTCGCCGCCGGCTACGGCGTCAACCGCCACGACCTCATGTACAACGATTTCGTCATCGTCGGACCGAAGCGCGATCCGGCGCAAGTCCGCTCGCTCAACAACACGACGAAGGCGCTCGCGAGGATTTCCGAGCACCGTGCCGTTTTCATATCGCGCGGCGATGACTCGGGTACACATAAGAAGGAGCAAGAATTGTGGGTGGCCGCCGGTGTCAAACCGTCGGGCGACTGGTATCGCGCAATCGGTCAAGGGATGGAGCAAGCGTTGCAGATGGCGAGCGAAGTGCAAGGGTATACGCTGACGGATCGCGGTACCTGGCTCGCGCTTC
>JBGPCS010000319.1:0-3848 GCA_041481875.1 Sulfurifustaceae bacterium | reverse complement strand
CACGTGCTTTGCAATAACGCCGGCATCGGCGCCGGTGGAAACCCGAGCTGGACCACGACGCTCGATGACTGGAACTGGATTCTGGGCGTGAACCTCATGAGCGTGATCTACGGGTTGCGCACGTTCCTGCCGATCATGATCGAGCAGGGGACGGAAGCGCATGTCGTCAATACCGCTTCGATGGCGGGGCTGCTCCCCGGCGGCGGCGGTCCGTACAGCGTGACCAAGTTCGGCGTGGTGGCGCTCAGCGAAGGCGTCTATCTGGAGCTGCAACGCGGAAACTACAAACCGAAAATTTCGGTGCTCTGTCCCGGGTTCGTGCGTACCAATATTCTCGAATCCAATCGCAATCGTCCGCGCGAGCTCAGTGATATGTCAGTACCGCCGAGTGGCCCGGCAGCCGAAGCGTTTCGCGAATGGTTTGCCGAGCAGGTGAAGCAAGGCTTGAGCCCGCGTGCGGTGGGCGATCGGGTGCTCGCCGCTCTCCGCGAGGAGCGTTTCTACATCCTGACTCATCCCGAGTTCCGTCCGCACATCGAGCAGCGCATGAAGGACATCCTGTCCGGCAACAACCCGACGCCACTGCCGCCGCTCGGTTCGGAGTCGTTGTTCAAAAAGCTGCGAGCGCTCGGTCTGCTCGCGCCTTGATCGCAGCCGCGGGCGCGGCGCCGTGTCCCCACACGGGACGATTTCCAGTACGACCAAGCGGTTCAGAGATATCGCGGGAAAAGCAGGCGGTCCTGGCGACGATGGTTCGTCATCGGGGACGATCGCTCGTCCCCGATCGCTCCCGACGCGAGTTACTTAATCAACCCTTCCGCTTTCAACGCTTCTTGCACCTTCGGCCGCGCGCGAACCCGATCGTGGTAAGCCTTGATCGTCGGCCAATCCGCGAGATCGATGCCCACATGCCGCGTCCAACTGAGGATCGTATAGAGGTAGCCGTCGGCAACGGTGAATTGCTCGCCCATGAGATAGGCCTTGCCATCGAGCTGTTTATTGAGCCAGTCGAAGCGCTTCATGATGTTCGCCGTGACACCGGCTTTCCATTCGGGTCCCGCGGCCTTGTTGAACAGCGGGCTGAACTGCTTATGCAGCTCGGACGTGATGAAGTTGAGCCACTCCTGCAGGCGGTAGCGCTCGAGCGTGCCTGCCTTCGGCGCGAGCCGGCTGTCCGGATTTTGATCGGCGATGTACTGCACGATTGCCGGGCCTTCGGTCAGGCGGCTACCATCCGGCAGCTCCAGTGCCGGCACCTGCCCCTTGCCATTGACCTGCAAATAATCGCCGCCGTCCACTTGTTTCGCGGGAAGATCCACCTTCTTCAATTCCACCGGTATGCCCGCTTCGCGCAGAGCGATGTGGGGCGATAACGAACAAGCGCCGGGCGAATAATAAAGTTTCATCACCTATCTCCTTTGACGTTGATGCAATCGCGCCTTCCGATGCGATGGCGATTGCGCGAGGCGCTAATTTAGGTGGATACTTACGAATAGAAAAGTACTTACCCATCGGTAAGTGTCAGCGCGAGAAAATCCCGATGCCGAAGCCGCAGCCCGATATTTGCAGCGTCGAATGCCCCTCCCGCAACGTGTTGGAGCTGCTCGCCGAAAAATGGGCGCTGCTCGTGATCTTCCGCCTCGCGCACAAACCCAGCCGCACGGCGCAACTGCGCCGCGCAATCGGCGGCGTGTCGGAGAAGATGCTCATTCAGACACTACGAAAGCTCGAACGCCACGGACTGATCGACCGTTTCGATTTCAACGAGATGCCGCCGCGGGTCGAATATCGCCTGACGAAGATGGGCGCGTCGCTCGCCAAGGAAGTTGAGAGTCTCGAGCAATGGGTCGCGAAGAATGTGAGCGACGTGCTGAAGGCGAAGAAGTCCTTCGATGCAAAGCAGGCGAGAGCGCAATCGAAACCAGCGAGTGGTGTGACTCGTGTTAGTGCGTGAAGGACGTTTCTAGGCTGCGCGGTATTGGATCGCAGCAATGAAGACGTAGGGTGCGTTGTACGCACATTTGTCGATTGGTGCGCGCAGCGCACCCTACATTCAAAAGATTTAGCGATGTAGCCCGGATGGAGCGGAGCGCAATCCGGGGTTTGGTTATTGAGTCGTCGCATGACGGAATGGAAACTACTTTCCCGAATTTCGCTCCGCTCTATCCGGGCTACATTGGCTGGATGCCCGCTTTCGCGGGCATGACCGGGATGAATTGATCGCAGGTGCCCTGAGTAAATTACCCCGAAGCCGTCACTGGCTAAGAGCGGCCGACGTCGATGGAGGAAGATCGGGGGGCCGGCCAACGTTCGGATCGATCACACCGGTCAGCGCCTTCATGAACTCCACGAGATCGGACTGCTCCGACGCCGTGAGTCCGAGCGGCCGGATGCTCGGCGACAGCCCCTCGTTCTTCACGCCGCCGCGGTTGTAGAACGCGACTACGTCGGCCAGCGTCTTCTCGCCGCCGTCGTGCATGTACGGTCCGCGCTGGGCCACCTGACGCAGTGTTGGCGTCTTGAATGCGCCGCGGTCCGCGTCGTTCCTGGTCACGACGTAGCGCCCGAGATCGGGATTCGGCTTG
This sequence comes from Sulfurifustaceae bacterium, assembly GCA_041481875.1. GTDB lineage: Bacteria > Pseudomonadota > Gammaproteobacteria > Acidiferrobacterales > Sulfurifustaceae > JACQFZ01. The sequence continues at coordinate 1,263 of JBGPCS010000319.1, read as the reverse complement.
TCCATGCCGACGCCGATGTTGCGGTAACTCTCGTCGGTGAAGTTGAAGCCGGAGTGACACACAGCGCATTGCGCTTTGCCTTCGAACAGGAGCAGGCCGCGCTGCGCGGACGCGGACATGGCGCTGCGATCGCCGGCGCGGAAGCGGTCGTAGGGCGCGTTCCCCGACACGATAGTCCTGACGTAGGCAGCAATGGCTTGGCCGACGCCGTCGGCGTCGAAGTCGCGTCCGAAAACTTTGCGGAATTCCTGCCGGTAGGCGGGAATCGATCCGAGCTGCTCCATCATTTTCTTGACGGTCCGATTGCTGTCGTTGGTCGCCTGTTCTTCCAGCGAGCCGCGCAAACCGGTCCAGAGCTGTCGTTCGCTGAACACCCGATTGACCAGCGTCGGCGCATGACGCGCCGTGGGTTTGCCGGCGAAGTTAGTAGATAACTGCTGGGGATCGCTCCAGCCGTGGTCGGGCTGGTGGCAGCTCACGCACGCCACCGTTCCCGACGTGGACCAGCGCTTGTCCCAGAAAAATTTCTTGCCGAGAGCGATTTTCTCGGGAGTGAGCGGGTTATCGGCGGACAGACGGGCCGCCTGCTCTTGCAGCCCCACCGGCAGCGCGAGCTTGAACTCCGCTGCTTGGGACCAACCGGAGAGGAGGGCGAGCACGAGGACGGGCAGAACGGCGAGACGGGTTTTCATTGTTGGACTCCTTGTCCGCATAGGGGTGGGCGCGAAGCGCGGCGGATGATGACGCGCCAACCCGACGCTTGTCAATTCCGAATGAACGCAGGCCGTAGAACTGTCAACTGCGAGAGAAGGTCGACGGGTCGCTCTGGTGGGCACGAAGGGGCTCGTGGTCGGCGGCCAATCCGTCACCGATCGATTGCGGTCTATGGTAGTGATGAAGGGTAGTGATGAAGTGATGCGGCCCGGATCGAGCGGAGCGCAATCCGGGTTTAGTTATTGAGTCATCGTATGACGGAATCGATACTACGTTCCCGGATTCCGCTCCGCTTCATCCGGGCTACACTGCTGATTTACGATCTGGGAATTGACCGCGGCGCGCGCGTAGCGGCGACACGTGTCGGGTGACGCGGCTCCGGCGACCGCGGGTAACCACAACGCGACGCACAGGCAAACAATCCCGACGCGCGTTTCCATCCTCCCTCGCATTGCGTTCGACGAGTTGCTATTGTCGCCGACACGAAAGATTTCTGGCAAGCGACGGTTCCGGAGAATCTGCGAAGTAGGCGGTGGCATACGCATCGTG
>JBGPCS010000318.1:0-3862 GCA_041481875.1 Sulfurifustaceae bacterium | reverse complement strand
TGTGGTTTACGCTTGGCTTGGTGCTCTTTGAGATGGTCGCGGGCTGAGACGTATCGTCTCGGTCGCGAGAATGCGAGCTGCTTAAGGAACCGCTGATTTATTTCCCCTCTCCCTCCGGGTGTGGGGTGGGGGTGAGGGAAACAGCGCGACTTTCTGCACCGCCGCCCCTCACCCTAACCCTCTCCCGGAGGGAGAGGGAATTAATCAGAGGTTCCTTAACTGACTTGCGGTCTTCCGAAAAATATTTTCCGACCGCGAAGGACGCTAAGGACGCCAAGGAAAGAGTGTGGACAAAAAGGAAAACCCTTCGCATCCTTGGCGTCCTTAGCGGTTCGCTCGAAACGCGCGTCGTCTCGCTCTACATAGGAGATTCAAGATGTGGCGATCAGCACTTTTCCTCCTGATCTGTAGTATCGCCGTCGGCGATACGCGCGCCGAGCCGACCGACGCACCCACGTCGCAGAGCATCGAACGCTACATTCGCGTCGGCGATTTGCAGCGCACGTATCGGCTGCACGTTCCCCCGGGACTACCCGCGACTGAAAAACGTTCTCTCGTCATCGTGCTGCACGGCGGCGGCGGTAACGCGGTTGGCACCGAGCGGCTCACGCGTTTTTCGGAGCTGGCCGATCGCGCCGGGTTCATCGTCGTTTATCCGGAAGGCATCCGTAAAAATTGGAACGACGGACGCGACACCACCGTTTCCAAAGCTCACCGCGATCGCATCGGCGACGTCGGTTTCATCGCGGCGATGATCGACGCGATCGCGAGCGACTACCCAATCGATCTCAAGAGAATTTACGCGACCGGCATTTCCAACGGCGCCATCTTCTCGCACTACCTCGCGGCGAATCTTTCCGCGCGCATCGCCGCGATCGCGCCCGTCGTCGGCGGACTGGCCGATCCCTTTTACAAGAATTTCAAACCAGAGCAACCGGTATCGGTGTTGATCCTGCAAGGAACGCGCGACCCGCTTGTGCCGTTCGACGGCGGCGACGTGGCATGGGGCAATCGCGGCAAGATAATATCGACCGCCGAAACCGTCCAAGCGTGGGTCAAACACGACGGGTGTATCGCGCCGGCGCGCTCAAGCACGCTGCCCGACAAGGACGCGACCGACAGTTGCACGGTGCGGTCCTCGATTTGGTCCGACTGTCGCGACGGTACCGGCGTAACGCTTTACACGCTCGAGGGCGCCGGCCACACGTGGCCGGGCGGCTCGCAGTATCTTCCGGAACGATTGGTCGGCAAGGTGTGTCGCGATATTGACGCGACGGAGATCATCTGGGATTTTTTCCGCACGCACCCGAAACGTTGACGCGCCGGCGGAGCCTCGCGCGCGCGGCGCGCGCGTCAACGCTTTCGGCGCGCAGATTGTTTTCGTTTGCCCTTGCGGGGCGTCTTCTTCGCGGAGCGCGGTTTGGCAGGAACATTCAACGGCGGATACCAGTCCCCGCGCCCCTCCGGCGATGTGTCGAGCACGTTCCACAACGGCCACATCATGTCCATGTGACACGGGTCGCTGTCAGGCGTGGGATATTGTTTCTCGGTCCCCCAAAAGTGACGAACCGAGCCGTTGCGTCGCACGAAGACGTTGGCCATCGAATCCTGATCGCCGTCCGCGCTCTCGCCGAAGTAGTCGACGTTGTAGCCATTGCGCGCGCTCGAAAGTAACCGCAGATTGCTCCAGCCGCGCGCGTTGGCAAACTTTACGATCCGTTGGATCGGCGAGCGCGCCACCACGGCGAGGTTCATGCGTTGCGCGATGTGCGGCGCATTGCCGTTCAGGCCGTCGAGAAATGAGCTGCACATGGGGCACGCTTCTTTCATCTTCGGTCCGTACATGAACGAGTACAGAAACAGCGATTCCTTCCCGTCCTCGAACAGCTCCGAGAGCTTCACCTTGCGTACGCGCCCGCCCGCCGTCAGCTCTTCGAATACATAGTCCTTTTTGAGCACTCCGCCCGGCGGCAGCGCACGGCGCAGCGCGGCGATGCGATCGACCTGCGCTTTCAGCTCCGCTTCCGCTTTCGAAAGGTCGGCGCGCGCTTGTCGATAACCGGGGGATTGGTTCGGAAACGTTAGTTGCGTCATGGGTGTCTCCCGCGAGAATCGAGTTCGAAAGAAGTTACGTCGACGTGACGCGAATAACTTATCATGCTCGGTGGTGGAGAGTCTAAGCACCGGTGACTAGGCTCACGACATCGGCGGCTGCGACACCGCCCGGACCCAATGAAGCATTTGGACAACGTCAATCCGTTCGAGCGGCTGAAGGCGCGCTACTGCCTGGCGGCGATGGCGATCGCTTGGTATTTGCCGGGCTCGGATCGCATCGTCGCGGACGCCGGGTCCGCGGACGGGTACTGGATCGATCTCGCTTCCCAGTACTACGCGCACCTCGTCATCGGCATTTTCATTGTCGGCGCGATCTACGCTTGCCGGCTGAACCCGCGTACATTGCTCGGCCGGTTGCCGCGAGTAGATGATCTATGGCCGATCCTGAAACTGGACGCCTTGCTGTTCTCGTCGGCGAGCGTACTCACGACGGTCATTTTTCTGCCCATATCTTTTCTGCTGCCGAGCTTCTTCACCTGGTGGCTGGATTGGATCAACCATCCGTCGATTTATCTGAACGAGGAAGGAGCGTGGCCGCTGCTTCCGAACGCGCTCGGATTGTTATCGCTGGTCGTGCTCGCTCCCGTGCTCGAGGAGATTTTGTTTCGTGGCTTTCTGCTGCACCGCTTCGCGCGCAAGTGGGGGCGTACGATCGGCATCCTCGCTTCCTCGGCGCTCTTCGGTGCGCTACATCCCGATACGCTGGAAGCGGGTCTGTTCGGCGTGGCGATGTGCTTACTCTACATGCACACGCGTTCGCTCTATGTATCGATGATCGCGCACGGACTTTATAACCTCAGCGTGTGGCTATTCGAGGCTTACGACGCGCTCGACAAGGGACTCGAGTACTACCACTACGACCTCGATCAGTTTCGAAGCGACTGCTGGGCGGCGGGGATATACGCGCTCATCGCCATCGTCATCGTCGATAACTATCTCCGACGCTCCAAGCTAAAAATCCCGCGCCGCCTGCCGGCCGGATGAGAAAGAATTATGATTGTCCACCGCAGAGGACGCGGAGGACAAAATTACAAAAGCCAAGGCTTTCCGCAGATAAACGCGGATCGGAAATACGATCAACGCAGACAATGTATTGGTTTTAGCTGGTCTTGCATCTGCGTTCATCGCTCTTTTCCTATCTGCGTGCATCTGCGGATGAATTATTAAAAAGGTTCCCTTCATATTTCAGAACTACGTTAAGCAAAATGACACGCCACTACATGGCCGTTCCCCACATCTCGTAACGTCGGTTCCGACCCCGGTTCGGTGCACACACTCGGGCGGCCCTGCGCCTGGTACAGTGGACACCGTGGGGCGAAGCGACAGCCGCTCGCGGGACGCTCGAAATCGAACACGCCCCAGACGTCGTGGCGAGCCGGCGCGCGGTTGACGAGGCTGACTTCGACGGTCTGCTTCTCGGCGAGCGAGGACCACAGGATTTGCGTGTACGGGTGGCGCGGCTGGCGCGCAATGGCTTCGGCCACGCCCATCTCGACGATCCGCCCGAGGTACAGGACCGCGACTTTCTGGCTGATCAGCTCGACCACCGGCAGATCGTGGGAAATAAACAGATACGAAAGGCCGAGATGCTTTTGCAGGTCGAGCAGCAGGTTCACCACCTGCGCCTGAATCGAGACGTCGAGCGCGCTGGTCGGCTCGTCGGCGACGATGAGGCGCGGGCGCACCGCGAGTACACGCGCGATGCCTACGCGCCGCTTCTCGCCGCCGGAGAGCTCGGACGGAAAAT
>JBGPCS010000317.1:0-3867 GCA_041481875.1 Sulfurifustaceae bacterium | reverse complement strand
GTCGAGATCTTCCAGCGCTTCGAGCAGTTTGAGCAACCGCTGCGCGTCGTCACCCTCGACCGTCACCGCCGTCGCCGGCCGCTCCGTCATCTCGGCGCCCGCGGATCTCAGATTCGCGCGTTCGAGCCGCTCGCGAACCGGTTGCAGGGAGTCGGGGGCGGTCAGCACTTCGATCGCGCCGTCTGCGTCCGCCACGACGTCATCAGCGCCCGCGTCGAGCGCCGCCGCCATCACCGCGTCCTCGTTCGTTCCCGGCGCGAAACCGATCACGCCGATCCGTTTAAACAGATAGGCGACCGAGCCGTCGGTGCCAAGATTGCCGCCGTGCTTGGTGAACGCGTGGCGCACTTCGCCGGCCGTGCGGTTGCGATTGTCCGTCTGACACTCGACGAGTACCGCGACGCCGCCTGGGCCGTAGCCCTCGTAGCGCACTTCCTCGTAATGCGCGCCTTCAAGCTCACCGGTGCCGCGCTTGACGGCGCGCTCGATGTTGTCCTTCGGCATGTTGTGCGCCAGCGCGTTGTCGATCGCGTGGCGCAGCCGCGCGTTGTGCGACGCGTCGCCGCCGCCGGTGCGCGCGGCGACGGCGATCTCGCGAATTAACTTGGTGAAGATCTTGCCGCGCCTCGCGTCTTGCACGCCCTTGCGGTACTGGATATTGGCCCATTTGGAATGGCCAGCCACGAATATGTTCTCCCAGACATGCTGGACGCCGCGCGCCATATCCGCCGATGATGTCCTCGGTTGCCACAACGATTCGGGAAATAAAACCCCGGGCTTGACGGCTGAGTCTACCACCAGGGGCTACGCCGCCCAACGCTAGACGTTACCCACCCGCGGCTCATCGGACGAAGTATCCGAACCGCAAGAACTGGCACACGCACTCGCTGACGCGCGCGGAAAACAGCATTACCGTGTGCGTCACCCAAAGGCTGATCTCATCGGTGGCACCTGGGAGGTACGATTCGGTCGCCGCGACGACGCCGTCGTTCGGTTTCTCCAACCCGGGCAGCAACCGCCCGAGGCCGATCGGGAGATGGCCTCTGATCAGCCCAATCTGGCGGGACGGAGTACGGGCGGGCGGCTCGCCACGAAGCAAATCAGCAACGCTCGCGCCGAGCATGCGACTGCCCCAAGACACCCGAGCGAGCACTCTCGCCGAGTGGCTGCCGGCGTGCGGGGAACCCAGCGTGACGACGCGCCCGGACCGCGCCGGGGGACAGTACGCGAGCATGGTCTGAATCACCACGCCGCCCAGACTGTGGCCGACGAAATGCACCGTACTCCCTTCGATCCTATCGCTGAACGCGCGAAGTGCTTCGGCGTTTTGACCCAATCCGCGGCGCACGCTCGGATAAGAAAAGCGATACGTTCTAAACCCGCAGCGGCGCAAACGCCACGCGACCAGCGCCATCGACCAACCCGACACCCACAGGCCGTGCACCAGCACGATGGCGGGAACATTCTTGCGCAGTTGCATGCTAACGCGGGTGACCGCACGCCACGCCGGCGACGCGTTCGATCGCCGCGCGGTTGGTCCAAGAGGTTACCCGCGTCGCCGCGGGACCGAACGCCAACCACGCATATTCGGTGTGCTCGGGGTGAATCGCGAGCGGGACTTCGTGCGGCAACTCCAGCGCGAACGCGCGCTCGGTGTTCGTCGCGACGTCGGGCGCGTAGCGATGGCGCCATTGCGGCAGGATCGCAAAACGTTGAATCAACTCGAGATCGCGCAACTTCGCCGGCGCGGCGGTCAAACCCGTTTCCTCGCGCAGCTCGCGGATCGCCGTCACGCACGGATCACGCTCGTCCCAACGCATAGCACCCGTCACCGATTGCCAGAACTCGGGATGATCGGCTCGCTTGAGAAGCAGTACGTTGCCCGCACTCGTATAAACCACGATGAGCACGGACTCGGGACGTTTGTACGGCGGCGCCGATTGCGTCACGCGAAGTCCCTCACGCGAGGCCATTCACGCAAGACCCTGGGCTAGTCGGCCGACGGTCACCAGCGCCTGCTCGACCTGCTCGTTCCACGAAAGCGCGTAGGTCAGGCGAATAAAGTGACGGTACTTTTGTTTCGCGGAAAACAACGGGCCGGGCGCTACGCTGACGCCGCGCTCGAGCGCCCGCCGATGCAGCTCGAGCGCATCGACGGTTTCAGGCAACTCCACCCACACGACGACGCCGCCGGCGGGCTTCGTCGCGCGCGTGCCCGTAGGAAAAAAACGCGCGATCGCCTCGGTCATGCGTTCGGCGTTGCGTGCATAGAGCGGCCGCACACCGCGCAAATAACGATCATAGCCGCCGTGCGCGAGAAATTCCGCGAACACGGCCTGCGGTAGCGTGGCGGTCGCCATCGTGCTCACGTACTTCAGATGCTCGATCTGCGCGTAGTAGCGTCCCGGGACGGTCCAGCCCACGCGCAGACCCGGCGACAGCGTCTTTGAAAACGACGAGCAATAGAGCACCGAGCCCCTGCGATCGTAGCTCTTCGCCGCCACCGGGCGCTGCGGCAAAAAACCGATATCGGCGCAGATGTCGTCCTCGATCAGCGGGACATCGTGCTCCGCGAGCAGGCGCACCAAGCGTCGCTTGTTCTCACCGCTCATACAGGCCCCGAGCGGATTGTGATACGTCAACACCAACAGACACGCGCGCACACGGTGGCGCTCGAGGGCGAGTTCCAACGCGTCGAGGCTGATGCCGGCGCGTGGGTGGGTCGGAATTTCGAGCGCCTTCATACCAAGCGATTCGATCGCCTGGAGCGTCCCGTAGTACGTCGGCGATTCCACCGCGATGACATCGCCTGGTCGCGCCACCGCACGCAGGCAGAGTGTCACCGCCTCCTGGCAACCGCTGGTGACGACGATTTCCTCCGGCGATACATCGCAACCGCTTTCGAGCATACGTCGCGCGAGTTGGTGGCGCAGCGCCGGTAACCCCGGTGGATACTCGTAGCCATGCAGCCGTCCATTGTCGCGACGGGCTAACGCCGCGGCGATGCGGTTGAGCCGCCGTGTCGGCAGAAACTCCGCCTGCGGCACCGCGACGCCGAGTTGAACGATATCGGCGCGGCGCGAATGCTTCAGCACCCGCATTGCCAGCTCGGTGATGCCGACCGTGGTCGGCGAGCCGGCGGGACGCGACGCCTCGGGCTCCGCCGGTGCCTGCCAGCGGCGCGCACGCACGTAGTAGCCCGACTGCGGTCGCGCCTCAAGCACGCCCTCGTCCTCGAGCAACCGATACGCCTCGACGACCGTCGCTACGCTGACCTTCATGTGGACGCTCTGGTGCCGCACGGAAGGAACGCGCTCGCCCGCGCGGTATACGCCCTTTTGCACCTGTTCCGCCACCCGCCGGGCGACGCGCCGATACAACTTTTCATCGGGCGCGACTGGCGTCACTGCCCCGCTTGCGACCTTTACTCCTTGCACAGTTTCGCTCTCGTCGTACCGATACAGTTTTGTCTGGCATATTACTGTAACGTATCAATCAGCAGAAATCTGCATCTGTATCGTTCTTCCTCCATCACCTAGGCTGACGCCGAGCAGTAATCGCCACGCAACGCCTCGAAGGGAAGACAGCATGAACAAACCGATTGACCTCGATGGCTCTCAAATCCCCATGCGCACACTGGGCACGCGGCCGGTTTGTTGGCTAAACGACCGCATCACACCGCCATCGCAGGCGCGTGTGTCGGTGTTCGATCACGGGCTCCTCTACGGCGACGGCGTGTTCGAAGGAATTCGTTTCTACCATCGCCGCGCATTTCGCCTGGCGCGTCACCTCGAGCGACTGCAACGCTCCGCGGCGGCGATCCGCCTGCGTATTCCCTACGACGCCGACGCTCTCACGCGCGCGGTG
>JBGPCS010000316.1:0-3897 GCA_041481875.1 Sulfurifustaceae bacterium | reverse complement strand
CGTCATGACCTATATCGCCAAGCCCAAGCTGCATCATCCGACTCTCGCGAAGAACCAACTCGGCTTCACTCGGCGCGACTACGAGGGCGCGATTTCGACGCTCTGCGCCGGCTGCGGACACGACTCGATCAGCGCCGCGATCGTGCAAGCGTGCTGGGAGCTGGATATCGAGCCGCACCGGGTGGCGAAACTGTCCGGCATCGGCTGCTCGTCGAAGACGCCGACGTATTTTCTCGGCAACTCGCACGGCTTCAACAGCGTGCACGGGCGCATGCCCTCGGTCGTGACCGGCGCAAACCTGGCGAACCGCGACTTGATTTACCTGGGCGTGTCCGGCGACGGCGACTCCGCCTCGATCGGCCTCGGGCAGTTTGCGCACTGCATGCGCCGCGGCGTCAACATGGTTTATATCGTCGAGAACAACGGCGTCTATGGTCTCACCAAGGGTCAATTTTCGGCGACCGCGGACAAGGGTTCGAAGTCCAAGCGCGGCGTCGTGAATACCGACGCGCCGGTCGACATGATCGGGCTCGCGCTGCAACTCGGTGCGACCTTCGTGGCGCGTAGTTTCTCCGGCGACAAGACGCAGCTCGTGCCGCTGATCAAAGCGGCGATTATGCATAAGGGCGCGGCGTTCCTCGACGTCGTATCGCCGTGTGTCGCGTTCAACAACCACGCGGGTTCGACCAAGAGCTACGACTACGTGCGCGAGCACAACGAAGCGGTCAACCGTCTGGATTTCATCGAGGGCCGCGAAGAAATCACCGCCGATTACGCGGCCGGCGAAGTGATCGACGTCACGCAACACGACGGCTCGGTGATCAAGTTGCGCAAGCTCGCGCCGGACTACGACGCGACCAACCGCATCAAGGTCATGAACTACTTACAGGAACGCGCCGCCGCCGGCGAAGTCGTGACCGGTTTGCTATACGTAGATCCCGATTCGGGCGATCTGCACGAGTATCTGAGTACCGTCGAAGCTCCGCTCAACCAACTCGGCGAAGGCGAGCTTTGTCCCGGCAGCGTGGCGCTCGATCGGCTCAACGCTTCCCTGCGCTAGTCTGATCTCCCGAAAGTCGCGGCATACCTCCGGCGATAAAAAAGGCTCTCAGGTAGCCCGGATGAAGGCGCCGGGTAAACGGAATCGCGCGTAGCGCGCACGGCTCGCCTCCCTCTCCCCTTGCGGGAGAGGGAATGAGGGTGAGGGTGCGCCGCAATCCGGGACATTCTTACGTCCCGGATTACGCTATCGCTTCATCCGGGCTACAGGTTTTTTGATAGTCACGGTAGGGTGCGTTCCACGCACCAACCCAATCGGGCAGGCAACGTCTCCCGAAGGCGTGCGAATAAAAATCCCCCTCCAGAAACTTGCCATGCTTGCTGAGCTGATCACCGAAGCCCACCTGCGCGACGCCGCCGGCCAGCGCTCCTTCGAGCGCGGCGTCGCATACTTCAAATCCGGTGCCGTCGTCGATTTGGTCGATACCGGTAACGCGATCAAGGCGCGCGTCATGGGTGGGGAAGAATACGTTGTGCGCTTCCATGCCGAGGGCGAGCAGCTTGTTTATGACTGTTCATGTCCGGTCGGCGATGGCGGTGAGTTCTGCAAGCACTCGGTCGCGGCGGGCCTCGCCTGGCTGGCCCAACGCAGCGGTGCGAAGGGAGGCGCGCCTCGCGGTGACAAAGACCTTGCGGCCGTTCGCGAGTGGCTCGACGCCGCTTCGCGCGAAACACTTACCGACCTGTTGCTTGAGCAAGTGGAGGACGATCCCGGTTTGCGCAGCCGCCTGCTCGCGCGCGCCGCGCGGGCGCAGGCGATGCAGCATGTCGATATCAAGGAACTCAAGGAAACGGTGAGCAAGGCGCTCGCGGTGCACAGTTTCGTCGATTACCACGGCATGCGCCGGCTGCTCGAGCGTGCTTATCCGATGGTCGAGCTTATTTCAGGATTGCGCGAAGACGGTCATGCGGCTGTTGCTTACGAAGTCGCCCATCACGCGCTGAAGCGTGGGCTCGCGGCGTACGAGAGAAGCGACGATTCCGGCGGTGCGTTCGGGGATCTGCTGCACCAGATCGCGGCGGAACATCTGCAAGCGTGCCGCGCCGCGCAGCCCGATCCGCAAACACTCGGCAAGCAATTGTTCGATTTCATGCGACGCGATCAATGGGGTCTGGCGACTTTCGAAGACTATGCGCCGCTCCTCGGCGACACCGGGATCAAAGCGTTTCGCGCGGCGGCGGAGAAGGAATGGAAAAAAGTGCCGGCGCGCGGCCCCGCCAAGAGCGACACACGCATCCACGCCGACCACTTCCAGATCACCCACATCATGGAAACACTCGAGCACCATGCCGGCGATACCGATGCGTTGATCGCCATCAAGAGCCGTGACCTTTCGAGCCCCTACCATTTTTTTCAGATCGCCACGATTTGCAGCGAGGCCGGCAGGGCGGACGAAGCGCTCGCCTGGGCCGAGCGCGGCCACGCCGCGTTTCGTGAGCACGACTCGCGCCTCGTGGATTTTCTGGTCGATGCCTACGGCGCCCGTGCCCGCCACGACGACGCCATTCGTTTGTCGTGGGACGCGTTCATCGAGCACCCCATATTGCCCGGCTATCAGCGACTAAAGAGCGCCGGTGAAAGCGCCGGCGCCTGGCCGGTGTGGCGCGACCGGACGCTCGACTGGATACGCAAGGAATATTTGCCGAACGTAAAAAAATCCAAAGACCGCTGGCGCTGGGTCCCCGGCGACCACTCGCTGCTGGTCGAAATTTTCCTCCGGGAAGATAACAGCGATGCCGCGCTCACCGAGGCGCGTGCCGGCGGCTGCACGGAAGATTTATGGTTCCGCGTCGCGGCGGCGCGCGAGGCGGAGCATCCCCGCGACGCCGCCGAAATCTACCGCGCTCGCCTCGACGCCATTGTCGGCCAAGGCCAAAACCGAGCCTACGACGAAGCGGCCGATCTCGTCGCCAAGATTCGCGCGCTCATGCACCGCGCCGGTGAAGCGCAACCGTTCGCGGACTGGCTCGAAGCGGTTAAGCGTAAACACAAAGCGAAGCGCAACTTCATGCAGCGGCTGGAGCGCGCGTTGCAGGCGAGTGCGTGAATCCACAATCGACGTAGGGTGCGTTCCACGCACCGTTCATTTTCCGAGGAGACACTTCCTATAACCTCTCTTTGTCCACGGCGGTGTTCGAGAGGCTCGAACCGGCCTTCAACTCCTCTCCCTCCGGGAGAGGGGTAGGGGTGAGGGAGGTTTTGTAGAAATGTCGTTGCGACGTCACGCAGAGTAGCGGTTGAACTCGCGCCAATGGCGCGTATGATCGGTAAAAATCCCGGGAGGGAACCGCGGGTGGGGACGACCGAGCGGATCTATAAGATAGAGCGCCTGCTGCGCAGCAGGGGTTTCGTCCCTATTCACACGCTCACCCAAGAGTTGGACGTATCGCTCGCCACCATCCGCCGCGACCTCGATCTGCTGCGCGATCGACTGCAATCGCCCATCGTCTACGACCGCGCGCACCGTGGTTGGCGCTTCGACCAAGACGTCGGCGGCCAGCCGCGCCACGAACTACCCGGCCTTTGGTTCAGCAGCCGCGAGATCCATGCGCTCCTCACCTTCTATCATTTCCTCGACAGCCTCGAGCCCGGCCTGCTCGCGCCCCACATCGCGCCGCTCAAGAAACGCATACAGGCGCTGATTGAAACCAAGGACGGCACATTCCCGGAAATCGCCCGACGCGTTCGCATTCTGCCGCAAGCCGCGCGCTCGATTACGCCGAGCTGCTTCGAGCTCGTAGCGCACGCGCTCCTCGCGCGCAAGCGGTTGCGCTTGCGCTACCACGGACGCGCGCGCGACGCGCAGACCGAGCGCCGCATCTCGCCGCAGCGGCTCG
>JBGPCS010000315.1:0-3908 GCA_041481875.1 Sulfurifustaceae bacterium | reverse complement strand
GTTTACCTTGAACCACCCGGTCCGGAATATCTCCTCCTTCACCCGCGCGAACGCAGTCTTGCCCCATTCATGCGGATCCCGGTAACCCGCGGAAATCGTCCCGAGGTGCGAGTACACGTCCAAGCGGCGTTCGAACAGATCATCCAAGAACTCGGCGCCCTTGCCGATTTCACCGATGACGTAGTTGTAATCGGTCCTGCCGTCCTTGGTGCGCATCGTTGCGGGTGCGTCGCCGTTTTTTCTGCGCCATTGCACGGTTTCATTCGGATCTATCTGATCGTAGAACGCTCGCGTTCTCACTTTCGGATCGATATCGACCATATTTCGAAACACGGCCGGCTTCGTGAAATTCTCGGTGTATCGCCTCACAGCCGCCATGGTCAGCTCGCGACCGTGGCTGCTCTCCTCGACGACGTTGATGTATCGGTACATAGCGTTGCTCATCGGGTTTTCTCCTGGTTCCATAGTGTGGTGGGTTCGAGTCGATCGGAGACGGCTCCGGCGACATTCACGACTTGTTCCGATTCCCTTTGCGTCTTCCCGAAAAGACGGCGATCCCGGTTCAGTCGGTCGAGGATCGGCGTGGTTGCCACCGTGGTCGCGATCGCCATCAACACCAGCATCGCGTACAGCGTCGGCGACAGCACCTTCAGGTCCAATCCGATGTTGAGCACAACCAGCTCCATCAGACCGCGCGTGTTCAGCAGCACTCCAAGCGCGGCGCTCTCGCGCGAGCGCAACCCGGCGAAGCGCGCGGCGACGTAGCTTCCGCCAAATTTCCCGAGCGATGCGACGACGATGATGAGACCGCAGATGATCCAGTGCTCGATCCCATCGATAAGGCCGATTTGGGTGCGCATGCCGGTAAACGCGAAGTAAGCGGGGAGGAAGAACACCACCGTCACGTCATGCAGGCGACGCGTAAGGTCGCGCGCCAGCGTGCTGTCATGCGGGACGACCGCGCCTAGAATGAAGGCGCCGAAAAGTGCGTGTATGCCGATCCACTCGGCGGTAAACGCCGAAAGGAGAAGCGCCGCCAAAACCATCGCCATCGTACCGTGGCTGATCTCGACCCTGCCCTCCATCCGCCGCGCGAGTGCTCCCATCAATCGACGCGGCACTAACAAGACAAACGCCACGAATAGGACGCTCAACGCGAATGTCTGAAACGCCTCGCCGACATGGGCCTTGGCCGCGCTTACCACGAATGCCAACAGACACCACGCGGTGACGTCGACTATCGCCGCGCATGTCACGGCAATGGTTCCCAGCCGACTACGGTGCATGCCGCGATCGGTCAGGATCCGCGCGAGCACCGGAAACGCGGTGACCGACATCGAGATACCCATAAATAGGAGAAAAACGCCGAAGGGTACATCGCTCGTCGAGTAGATCGGGTAGAGAAAGAGAGATAGCGCCGAACCGAGCACGAAGGGGAAAACGATGCTCGAATGTGAAATTGCGACCACGGCATTGGAGTTGCGGCGCAGGTACGATGGATTGAGCTCAACACCGACGAGAAACATATAGAGGATCACGCCGATCTGTGCGATGACACTGATGACAGGCGTGATACCGGAAGGAAGTACATACGCGAACCCGGTGGGCCAAAAGTGGCCGAGCAGCGAGGGGCCGAGCAAAATTCCGGCGATTACCTCGCCGATTACCGGCGGTTGCCCGAGCCGCCCGAACACCACGCCGACCGCGCGCGCCGCGACAATCACCACCGCGAACGCGAGGAGCACATGCAGCAACGTGCCGGGCGTTTGTGCGTCGGCGGCTTGCCCGAAGAGTTCTTGATGCGGAGAAGGCGCCGGTGCGACGAGTCCGCTACCGAATGAGCGGATCAACACAAAGAGCGCAACCGCCGCCACGATGACAATACCGTAGCCGATGGCGATGCGCACCGCATGGTTCGTCGTCTCGGAAGCCGAATCCGCTCTCACCCGTCTACCCTAACGCCGCCCACGCGCGTAGCGTCATGCACGAACCGAACAACGCGCAAAGCATGCGACCATCCTTAGTTCGTAGCGTTGACTGTTGAAAATGCTTCTCGACGAACGACAATCGTATCGATGCGAACCTTAGCGATACTGAGAGCCGCTAACAATCCGACCAAAGTCTATATTTTTCGCCGCGGCATATGCCGAAAGTCCTACTCGAAGAATTACGCGATCGCCTCTTTTCTCAACTGTAATGCATCCGTAATCGAGGAGCCGAGTCACTCGATGTCGGTGCAAGGCAGTGCCGAGCGAGTTTGGTGCACCTGGTTTGCCTTTATTCGGTGCGAACGTCGCGGTCATCGGATTCAGCTCTTGAGAAGTAACGACTATCGCGTCGTCGTCTTGGCTATTGCGATTGGAGGACCCTCGACGCGGAATGTCGTTCCGCCCGCGCCAACACTTCGGGTTTGCTTATCCGGCTTGGTCTGTTCCTCGTTGACAGCGCCGTCAATTTTGACAAGACTCCCAACCCACTTTGCCGGTGTGGCGCCCGGCGCCGTTTCCGCAACATGGACAGGCAGTTTAGGATACGGGGGATGCCAAGCGAACCCACGGAGCAACCGATCTAGGCGTAGCGCGAGCATCGCCTCGACGCACTCGACGGTCTTACATTCGAGGCTCGGCAGTCCGGCACAAGGAGCAATCATGGCGGAAAACCTTTCTCTCAACAACTACCCATCGCGCACTTTCGACAAGCTACGCTATTGCGACACTGACCGGCAGGGCCACGTCAACAACGCGGTGTTTGCCACGCTGCTCGAAACCGGCCGCGTTGAAATCCTCTACGACCCCGAAGCGCCGCTCGCCGAGGCCGGCGCCGCGTTCGTCATCGCCCGGCTGACGGTCGAATTCGTGAGCGAGATCGCTTGGCCCGGGCGCGTCGATATCGGAACCCGCGTCGGGACGATCGGCCGCAGCTCGGTCACGCTCGAGCAGGCGCTGTTCCAGAACGATCGCCTCGTCGCCAAAGGCGAAACGGTAATCGTGCAAATGAACGAGGCGACGCGCCGATCGCAGCCGCTGTCCGCAACCGCTATCGCGCGCTTGAACTCGCTCATGTCGGCCGTGGCCGAGAAAGCGGAACAGCCGTGACGCCGGCGATCGGAACGCGCGCGTCGTTGCCTGCGCGCCGCCTAACGATAGTCGCCCGGCGCCTTAAGTTCCCATCGACGCAGGGGCCGATGTCCGCCGTCGGCGGGTGGATGCCATCGCACGCTTGATGCCACAGGATTTCTTGACCGCCGCCGTGGCCCCGGTGCTGTGGGGCACGATGCCGGCCGTCGCGACCGAGCTTATCGGGCCGGGCCACCCGTTTCTCATCGCCACCGTGCGCAGCCTCGGCGGCGGACTAGCGCTGCTGCTCGTGTTCCGGCGATTGCCGCCCAGAACGTGGTACGCGCGTGTCCTCGTGCTCGGCACGGTGAACATAGCGCTGGTCTTCTCTCTGTTTTTCATTTCGGCCGCGCGCGTGCCGGGAGGAATTATTGCTATCCTGATGGCGCTGTCGCCGTTCTGGGCCACGCTTATCGGTTGGCCGTTGTTGGGCGAGCGGCCGCAGGCGCAACGGTTAGCATTGATCGCGCTAGGCGTGATCGGTGTATCGCTGTTGGTTAAAGCGTCTTCGTTTCAGCTCGACGCGATCGGAATCATCGCCGGCGTCGCGGCATCGGCGTCCATGGGCGGCGGCGTCGTGCTCATCAAGAAGTGGGGTCGACCGGCGCCGTATCTGGTGTTCACGAGTTGGCAACTGCTGGTGGGTGGCGTCCTCCTGGCGCCCTTGATGCTCGCCGCTGAAGGACTCCCGGCAATCGCAACGAGCGAGGCCGCCGCCGGCTTGATGTATCTCACCGTCGCGGCGACGGTGCTGGCATACCCGGCGTGGTTCCACGGAATCGAGCGCATCGG
>JBGPCS010000314.1:0-3917 GCA_041481875.1 Sulfurifustaceae bacterium | reverse complement strand
GCGACCGGCGAATGGATCGGCTGCTTCGGCCTCACCGAGCCGAATCACGGCTCCGATCCGAATAGCATGGAGACCCGCGCCAAAAAGGCGTCGGGCGGATTCAAACTGAGCGGCGCGAAAATGTGGATCAGCAATTCCCCGATCGCCGACGTCTTCGTCGTCTGGGCAAAGAACGATGAAGGAAAAATCCGCGGATACATCTTGGATAAAGGCATGAAGGGATTGTCGGCGCCCGTTATCCACGGCAAGGTCGGGTTACGCACGTCAGTGACGGGCGAGATCGTGATGGACGACGTATTCGTGCCCGCGGAGAACGAACTCCCGGGTGTCGCCGGTCTGCGCGGGCCGTTTACCTGCCTCGACTCGGCACGCTACGGGATCGCCTGGGGCGCCTTGGGCGCCGCGGAATTTTGCTGGCATGCGGCGCGGCGCTACACGCTCGAGCGCAAGCAGTTCGGCCGTCCGCTCGCGGCGAATCAGCTCATCCAGAAAAAACTCGCCGACATGCAAACCGAGATCGCGCTCGGCCTGCAAGGCTGCCTGCGGTTGGGTCGCATGCGCGACGAAGGCAAAGCGGCGCCGGAGATCACGTCGATCGTGAAACGAAATTCCTGCGGCAAGGCGCTCGACATCGCACGCATGGCGCGCGATATGCACGGCGGCAACGGGATCTCGGACGAGTTCGGCGTCATTCGCCATCTGGTCAATCTCGAGGTCGTGAACACTTACGAAGGAACACATGATATCCACGCGCTGATCCTGGGGCGCGCTCAGACCGGCATTCAAGCCTTTACGTCATAACACCGTGGATCTCAATTTCACCGCCGAGGAAAACGCGTTTCGTGACGAGGTGCGCGCGTTCGTGCGCGCGAAGCTGCCGACGCACATCCGCGATAAAGTGATGAACGGCCTGCGCCTGCAACGCGAGGACCATGTCGAGTGGCAGCGTACGCTGCACGCGCGCGGTTGGAGCGCGCCGAGCTGGCCGAAGGAATTCGGCGGCCCGGGCTGGACGCCGGTCCAGCAATACATCTACGAGGAAGAATCGGCGATCAGCGGCGCCCCGCGGCCCATCCCGTTCGGGCTAAAGATGGTCGCGCCGGTGATCATGACGTTCGGCAACAGTGCACAGCAGCAGCGTTTCTTGCCGAAGATTCTGTCGGCCGAAGAATGGTGGTGCCAGGGCTACTCCGAACCCGGCGCCGGTTCCGATCTCGCGTCGCTCAAGACGAAGGCCGAGCGCCGCGGTACGCACTACATCGTAAACGGCCAAAAGACGTGGACTACCTTCGCGCAGCACGCCGACTGGATTTTTTGCCTGGTGCGCACGGACACGTCGGCAAAGGCACAGCAGGGGATTTCGTTTCTGCTCATCGACATCAAATCACCCGGCATCACCGTGCGGCCGATCACCCTGCTCGACGGCTCGCAGGAGGTGAACGAGGTTTGGTTCGACAATGTGGAAGTCCCGATCGAAAACCTCGTCGGCGAGGAAAATAAGGGCTGGACCTACGCCAAATTTCTGCTCGGTCACGAGCGCACCAACATCGCCGGGGTCGGCATCGCCAAACGCGAGATCGCGCGAGTGAAGCGCATCGCCGCGACCGAGAAGAAGCGCGGCCGCCCATTGATCGAGGATCCGCTGTTCGCGGCGAAGATCGCCGACATCGAGGTGGAGCTGATGGCGCTCGAGATCACCAATCTGCGCGTACTGTCCGCGGAAGCCGAGCAGCGCGCGCCCGGACCGGAGGCGTCCATCCTCAAGATCAAAGGGACCGAGATTCAACAGGCGATCACCGAGCTGCTGGTGCACGCCGTCGGTGCTTCGGCGCTTCCCGTCGTGCCGGAGGCCATCGAGGCCGGATACCAACCCGGCGCTCCCGCGTCGAGCTTCGCGGCGAATTATTTCAATATGCGCAAGCTTTCGATTTTCGGCGGCTCGAACGAAATTCAGAAGAACATTATCGCTCAGACGATTTTGCAGCTATAACGCAAATCGGCCGGACATCCGCTCCTTGGCAACCCGCGTGCGCGAACACCCGCGATGCGCGCTGCGATTACGATTTCGGGGTAACGACAACAATGAATTTCACGTTTACCGAAGAACAGCGTCTACTGGAGGACACGGTACGTCGGTTCGTCGCCCGCGATTATACGTTCGAGAAACGGCGCAGCATCATCGCATCGCGATCGGGATGGAGCCGCGACGTTTGGCGTTCGTTCGCGGACATCGGCTTGCTGGCACTCAACGTCCCGGAGGAACATGGCGGACTCAATGCCGGACCCGTGGAGACGATGCTCGTCATGAACGCCCTGGGTCACGGCATCGTCGTCGAGCCGTACCTCGCGAGTGCCGTGCTCTCGACCTGGCTGATTCGCCTCGCCGGCGACCCAGCGGCGCAGTTCGAATTGCTCCCACCGCTCGGTTCGGGTGAATTGATCGCCGCTCTCGCTCATGCCGAGCCGGGCGCGCGTTACGAGTTGAACCGGGTCGAAACTCGCGCCACGCGCACCGGCCCCGACTATCGCCTAACCGGCCGCAAGACGGCGGTGATCCATGGCGGCGCCGCCGATGTGTTGCTGGTATCGGCACGCACCAGCGGCAACGCTGACGACGAGGCCGGCATTTCCTTGTTCGCGGTGAAGCGCGACGCACCGGGCGTGACCATAAAAGATGTTCCGACGCTCGACGGTCAACGCGAGGCGGAGGTTTTGTTGCGTGACGTGTCAGTCCCCGCCTCCGCGCGTCTCGCCGCCGAGGGGGCCGCGTTCGCCATCATCGAGCACGCCCACCATATCGCGCTCGCGGCGCTCTGCGCCGAAGCGGTTGGCACAATGAAGGCGATGCTTGATGCGACGCTCGAATACTTGCGTACGCGCCGCCAGTTCGGACAACCGATCGGGCGGTTCCAGGCATTGCAGCACCGTGCCGCGGAAATGCTGATGCACTACGAGCAGGCGAAGTCCATGAGCTACTTCGCCGCTATCCGCTGCACCGACAGTAATCCAGTTGAGCGCAGACACACACTGTCGGCCGCGAAGGTCATCATCGGTCGCGCCTGTCGTTACGTCGGGCAGCAAGCGGTGCAGCTCCATGGCGGCATGGGCATGACGGACGAGCTCAATGTCAGCCACTATTTTCGGCGACTGACCGCCATCGAGCTCGGTTTCGGCGACACCGACTCGCATCTGGAACAATTCATCGGTACGATGCGCGCACGCGCGTAAGCAGAGGGAATCATGGCGCAGAAATCAAAAGCGGTAGTCTGCCGCGAAATCGGCAAGGGGGTGGTCGTCGAGGAGATTCAAGTCGACCCGCCGAAGCGCAACGAAATCACGATCAAGCTCGCCGCCGCCGGCGTGTGCCATAGCGATCTTTCCGCCACGAACGGAACCATTCCGTTCCCGTTGCCGCTCGTGCTCGGTCACGAGGGCGCCGGCGTTATCGTCGCGGTCGGCGACGAGGTCGGCGATTTTTCCGTCGGCGATCACGTCGTCAGCTCGTTCGTCAGCATGTGCGGCCGCTGTCGCTATTGCGTAACGGGCCGGCCGTCGCTTTGCGACCAAACGAATAAGACCGCGTTCACGCTCCCGGATGGCACCGTGCGCACGCGCGACCGCAGCGGCCAGCCGCTCAACGTCTTCACCGGCTGCGGCGTCATGTCGGAGTATGCGACGCTGCACATGGACAACGTGGTCAAGGTCGAAAAGGACATCCCGCTCGAGTGCGCTGCGCTGGTCTCGTGTGGCGTCATGACCGGTGTCGGCGCCGTGATCAACGTCGCTAAAGTCGAACCCGGATCGATCACGGTCGTCTTCGGCGCCGGTGGCGTTGGACTAAACGCGATTCAAGGCTGCCAGTTGTCCGGCGCGGCGATGATCGTCGCGGTCGACACGGCCGACGCCAAACTGGAAAT
>JBGPCS010000313.1:0-3919 GCA_041481875.1 Sulfurifustaceae bacterium | reverse complement strand
TCAATGGTAATCGACGATCTCGACGTCAAAAGCATCGCCTTTGTCGAAACGGAAACATACGCGCCATTGATTATTAATACGGATGCTCCATCGATTCTGCTTCAATAGTATTAACGGGAGAGGTTTTTCTACGGTCTTAACGCAGAGTTCACCGGCGCGCCGTCCTTGCGCGTCCGGTGGAACGACGTGTTAGGCCAACAGAATGTTCCGCGACGTCGATAAGGGAACTCAGCGCGTCGTTGACTGCCTTCTCGGTCGGAAATGCAGCAGCTACCTTCGGTCGGAGTAAGACAAGATTCGTACCGGCACGATATGCCTTCAAATACTTTCCGCGAACATCTTTTCCAAGGTCTTCCCGGCGGTACTCTTTCCGCAGTTCATCGGATTTAACCTTCTTCATAGATTTTCCTTTCGTGTTTGGCCATCAAGCTGCGAGGTCCATCGAGTATTCGCTTGTGGTGACAATCGGTCATGCTCGTCGATTCCGTCTATCGGCTTCCGCGGCCGGGTGGAATACATAGCTCACCGCAACAGAGCCCGCGCTTTACGCCGCACTTCCTCTGCCGAGATTGGCTGAACCAGACCCTCATCCAGTTCCCGCGATCGGCGATGTGCCTCGATTAACCAATCTTCCGTCATTTCGGTTTCAGACGGAGCATCCAGGCTTAGCAAAAGCTTCTGGGCCAACTTCGCCCGTTCTTCCTCTGACAGGTGAAGAGCTTCTTCTTCGATTCGTTTTGCATTCATGCGCGTCTCCGACCAATACGTGCGGATGAAATCTAAGGAAGCTCTGATTCCAAACTTGTCATTCCCGCGAAAGCGATAGTATGGCAATTCTGTTCAATTGTAATACCTGGATTCCCGCTTTCGCGGGAATGACGACATTGAGCGCCATAGGACTTCGCGTCACGCTAAGGGATCTCTGATTTGTTACCCCTCTCCCTCCGGGAGAGGGGTTGGGGTGAGGGAAACAGCGCGACTTCTTGCACCGCCGCCCCTCACCCTGGCCCTCTCCCGGAGGGAGAGGGAATTAATCGGAAGTCCGTTAACTAGCCAACTTTGCGCGTGTCCTCGATCACCTTGCCGTCGTTCGGCAATGATTGCAGCTCGACGATTTCCACGTCGCCGCGCACGCGGGTGATGTCGCGCACGGCGCCTTCGATCGCGTCGCGCAGGTCCGTCGATGCCGCGACTGTCACGGCGCAGAGCACGCGCATGCGGTCGCCGCCGTCGACGCTGTCCACCACGACACGCGCGCGTTGAATCGCCGGAAATCGTTTCATCACTTCGGCGACCTGATGCGGGTGCACGAACAAGCCGCGCACCTTGGTGGTTTGATCGGCGCGTCCCATCCAACCCTTGATGCGCATGTTCGTGCGTCCGCACGGACTGCGGCCGGCGAGCACGGCGGAAAGATCGCCGGTCGCGAATCGAATCAGCGGATAGTCGCGATTGAACGTCGTCACGACCACTTCCCCGACTTCGCCATCGGGCACCGGATCGCCGGTGCCGGGGCGGACGATCTCGACGATGATGTCCTCGTCCACGATCAATCCCTCGCGCGCCTCGCTCTCGTAAGCCACGGTGCCGAGATCGGCGGTGGCATAAACCTGGTAGGCATTGACGCCGCGCGCTATAAAGGCATCGCGCAACGCCGCCGGAAAGGCTTCCCCCGATACCAGCGCTTTGCGCAACGAGCCGACGTCGCGCTTCAGCTCGTCCGCCTTCTCCAAAATCAACTTCAGGAACGACGGCGTCCCCACGTAACCGATCGGGTGCAAGTCGGCGATCGTCGCCACTTGCGTCTCGGTCTGCCCGACGCCGCCGGGGATGACGGCGCAACCGAGCGCGATCAGGCCACCCTCCATCATCGAGCCGGCGGGCGAGAGATGATAGGAGAAACAATTTTGCACGACGTCGCGCGCGCGAAAACCCGCCGCGTACAGCGCGCGCGACGCGCGCCAATAATCTTTGCCTCGGCCCTCCGGATCGTAAATCGATCCCGGCGACACGAAAATCTTGGCGAGCGCTCCGGGCGCCGTGGCCGCCAGACCGCCGAATGGCGGCGCCGCTTGTTGCAACGCGTGCAGCTCGCTCTTGCGCGTCACCGGCAGTCGCGCAAGCGACTCGCGGTTAACGACAGCGCGCGGATCGACTTCCGCCAATATCTTCGAAAAATAGGGAGCGCTCGCCTTGGCGTGAGCAATCTGTCTAGGAAGCGCGGCGAACAGCTCGAGCTGGCGTTGCTCGGGGCTGCGAACTTCCAAATCATCGAAGTGAGTCATACGTGTACTTAGGGACCTCTGGTTAATTTCCTCTCCCGGAAGAAAGCCGGGGCGAGGGAAACATTTCGCGTAAATTGGCGCCGTTTCCCTCACCCCTACCCCTCTCCCGGGGGGAGAGGGGTAATAAATAAATCAGAGCCTCTTAGATCGTCGCCGTGACGAGCACGAGCCCTTCGGAGGACATCGCCAGCTCGCCCTCTTGGTTGCGCACCTCGCCGTGCATGCGCACGAGCCAGCCGGCAAGCGACGGCTTTTCGGTAACGTCGATCACCTCCCAGCGCAACGATATCCTTTCGTCGGCTCCGATCGCCTTGGTCAAACGCTGCGAGAACTCCAAACCGAGCATGACACCGCGCTGGGAGAAATGTATCGCCGCGAGACCGCAGAGCAATGAGATCGTGTGCGTGCCGCTCGCGATCAGCCGCCGGAACCGGGACTTGCGGGCGAACTCGATATCGTGATGCAGCGGGTTGAAGTCATGTGCCTGCGCCGCGAAATGACTCACGGCGTCGGCGTCGAGCTGCACGCTCTCCTCGAAGACTTCGCCAATCTCAACCAGCGGTTCCATTACCACACGCCGATTCCCCCTCCCTCCCCGTCCCCCGCATGCGGGGGAGGGTTGGGGTGGGGGCGATGCGTTCATCCTCGTTCAGGCTAACCACCGCTTGCGCCGACGGTAGTGTTTCACGTCGCGGAAACTGCGCCGCTGACCGCTCGATATACCGAGATAAAACTCCTTCACGTCTTCGTTTGCGGAGAGATGCGTCGCGGTTCCCTCCATGACGACACGCCCGTTTTCCAGGATATATCCGAAGTCCGCGTGCCGCAGCGCCACCATGGTGTTTTGCTCCGCCACCAGGAAACTCACTTTCTCCCGGCGGTTCAGGTCGCGCACGATATCGAAAATCTCTTCGACAATCTGCGGCGCCAAACCCATCGACGGTTCGTCGAGCAGAATCATGCTCGGTCGCGCCATCAGCGCGCGGCCGACGGACGTCATCTGCTGCTCACCGCCCGACGTGTAGCCGGCAAGCGAACCGCGCCGTGACTTGAGACGCGGAAAATATTCGTACACCTTTTCCAAATCCGCCTTGATTTCGGCGCGACTCGCTTGGCGCGTGTACGCACCCGCGAGCAAGTTGTCATCGACGGTCAAATGCGCGAAGCAATGCCGCCCTTCCATGACTTGCACGATACCGCGCTGCACCAGCGCGGACGGGCTCAACCGATCGATCCGCTCGCCGTTGTACTCGATGGAGCCCTTCGTTACCTCGCCGCGCTCGCTTTGCAACAAATTGGAAATCGCACGCAACGTTGTCGTCTTGCCGGCGCCGTTCGCACCGAGCAGTGCGACGATCTTTCCTTCCGGAACCTTGAGCGAGACGCCCTTCAGCACCAGTATTACATGGTTGTATATGACTTCGATGCCGCTGACGCTGAGCAACGGCACACCGGTGGCGTCAGCCGCCGGCGGCGTGTCTTTAGTTGGGTGTTGCAAAAGTCCTTCCATGGACTTTTTCAACTCGCGAGTCGCGGCGCATGTCCGCGCCTCGCTCCGTTTTTCAAACACCGATGTGTTTGAAAAACGCGCCGCACGTCCCAGTGCAGCCCCACCAGGCTGTTTTTCAACAGCC
>JBGPCS010000312.1:0-3921 GCA_041481875.1 Sulfurifustaceae bacterium | reverse complement strand
GGGCATGCCCACTGACAATCGACGACCCGGTGAAAGTAGTCCGGATTTTTTATGTCGGTGGGCTTCACTACCACTCCTGCTGCCAATCTCCGCGGCGACTGCGCGCGTTTACAACTTTTTTAGAATGCTGATAAGAAACGTTTTATCGGCCCCATCCATATGTTAGCGTGTTTTACGCTGCTGAAAAGGCCTATGAGACATTTGTACTCATTTCGTAGACCGGAAAGCGGCGGCAGATATTCCGCACGTCGGCTTGAACCCGATCCCTAACCGACGCGCTCCCCAGTTTATCGAGAATATCGCAGATCCAACCGCCAAGTTCCCGGCACTCTCCTTCCTTGAATCCGCGGGTCGTGACCGCGGGTGTCCCCAACCGTATACCGCTGGTCACCATCGGCGGCTGGGGATCGTTCGGCACCGCGTTCTTATTCACCGTGATGTGGGCCAGGCCCAGTTCCGCCTCCGCGTCCTTGCCGGTTCGACCTTTCTTGATCAGGCTGAGCAGGAAAAGATGGTTGTCCGTACCGCCCGACACGACGTCGTAACCCCGGCCCATCACCGCCTGTGCCATCGCCCGCGAGTTGGCGAGGACCTGGCGTTGATAGTCCTTGAATGCCGGCTCGAGCGCCTCCTTGAACGCGACCGCCTTGGCGGCGATCACGTGCATCAATGGGCCGCCCTGGGTGCCGGGGAAAACCAGCGAGTTGAGCTTTTTTTCTATCTCCGGATTGGCTTTGGCGAAGATCACCCCGCCACGCGGACCCCGTAGGGTCTTATGCGTTGTCGTCGTGGTGACGTCGGCGATGGGCACCGGATTAGGATACAGCCCGGTGGCGACGAGCCCGGCGACGTGCGCCATATCGACGAACAGATACGCGCCGACGCCATCGGCAATGGTCCTGAAACGCTGCCAGTCGACGACGCGCGAGTACGCCGAGAATCCAGCGATGATCATCTTCGGCTTGTGCTCGCGTGCCAACCGCTCGACCTGCTCGTAATCGATCAGCCCGCGATCGTCGACGCCGTATTGGAACGCGTTAAAGAGCTTCCCGGAGAAGTTCACTTTGGCGCCGTGCGTCAGATGCCCGCCGTGCGCGAGGCTCATGCCGAGGATCGGATCGCCGGGTTGCAACAGCGCCAGGTAAACGGCGGCGTTCGCTTGCGACCCCGAATGCGGCTGCACGTTCGCGTACGCGGCGCCGAAGAGTTTCTTCGCCCGGTCGATCGCCAATTGCTCGACGATGTCGACATATTCGCACCCGCCGTAGTAACGCTTGCCGGGATAGCCTTCGGCATACTTATTAGTAAGCACCGTACCTTGCGCTTCCAAGACGCGCGGACTTGCGAAGTTCTCCGACGCGATCAACTCGATATGATCCTCTTGTCGCTGCGCTTCCTTGGCGATGGCGCCCCATAGCTCATCGTCAAAGCCCTTGATGGTCATGTCTCGACGAAACATTTGGCGTGCTGCTCCTCGGAATTGGCCGCGCATTTCAAGCCGGCGGACTGGATGGGCGCTAAGGATATCCGATTTCGTGGGTACTCGCCTCCGGCCAGCGCTTGCTGTGTAGGGTGTGCCGCGCGCACCAATTAATATGTGGTGCGTGGGACGCACCCTACTGTTCAGTCGCACGGCCGATGCGTCGCCGCGTTGCCACGGTCGAGTGATCGCGTCGCTCGATGCTATACTGACACTCCGCCGCATTTTGATTTCTAACCGAGGACGACATGACGCGCTTTACCGGCACCGAATCGTACATCGCCACCGACGATCTCACCTTAGCGGTGAACGCCTCCATTACCTTACAGCGGCCGCTGTTGGTGAAGGGGGAGCCAGGCACGGGCAAGACCATGCTCGCTGTCGAGGTCGCGAAGGCCCTCGGCTGGCCGCTATTTCAATGGCACATCAAATCGACGAGTAAGGCACAGCAAGGTCTCTACGAATACGACGCGGTGTCGCGTCTGCGCGACTCGCAGCTCGGCCAAGAGAAAGTGCACGATATCGCGAACTATATAAAGAAGGGCCCGCTGTGGGAGGCGTTCGAGTCACCGGCGCCGGCGGTGGTCCTGATCGACGAAATCGACAAAGCCGACATCGAATTCCCGAACGATCTCTTGCGTGAACTGGACCGAATGGAGTTTTACGTTTATGAAACTCAACAGTTGGTCCGCGCGCGCCATCGGCCCGCGATCCTCATCACCAGCAACAACGAAAAGGAACTGCCGGACGCCTTCTTGCGCCGCTGCTTCTTCCACTACATCCGTTTCCCGGATGAAAACACCATGCGCCGGATCGTCGACGTGCACTTCCCGGGCATCAAAAAGATACTGCTCAAGGAGGCCCTCGACGTCTTCTTCGAAATTCGCGAGGTTCCGGGTCTGAAGAAGAAACCTTCCACCTCCGAGCTGCTCGATTGGCTGAAGCTCATTCTCACGGAGGACTTGCCGCCCGAGGCGCTGCGCACGGCCGATCGCAAAAAAGCCATTCCTCCGCTCTACGGCGCGTTGCTCAAGAACGAGCAGGACGTCGATCTCTTCGAGCGCCTGGCGTTCATGGCGCGGCGCAACGCCTGATGCTGATCCGGCTATTTCTCAAACTGCGCGCCGCCAAGATTCCGGTCACCCTCACGGAATTTTTGGCGCTGCTCGAAGCACTCAAGGCGCATCTGGCGTACGGCAGCGTCGATGAGTTCTATTACCTGGCGCGCACGGCGCTGATAAAGGATGAGACCCATTACGACAAATTCGATCGCCTGTTCGGCGAATACATCAAGGGCATCGAGAGCATTGCCGACGCGCTCTTCAAGGAAATTCCGGCGGAATGGTTGCGCAAAGAATTCGAGCGACTGCTGACCGACGCGGAAAAGGCGGAGATCCAGGCGCTCGGCGGTCTCGACAAGTTGCTCGAGACGCTTCGTAAACGCCTCGAAGAACAAAAAGGCCGCCACCAGGGCGGCAACAACTGGGTCGGCACCGGCGGCACGTCGCCCTTCGGCGCTTACGGTTACAACCCCGAAGGCGTGCGCATCGGCCAAGACGGTTCGCGCCAGCGCCGTGCGGCCAAAGTCTGGGACATGCGCGAGTACCGGAATCTCGACGGCTCCACACAGCTTGGCACGCGCAATATCAAGCTCGCGCTGCGGCGGCTGCGCAAATTCGCGCGCGAGGGCGCCCCCGAGGAGCTCGATCTCGACGACACGATCAAATCGACCGCGCGTAACGCCGGTTGGCTCGACCTGAAAATGGTGCCGGAGCGGCATAACGCGATAAAGGTGCTGCTGTTCTTCGACGTCGGTGGGTCGATGGACGATCATATCCGCGTCAGCGAGGAATTATTCTCGGCGACGCGCAGCGAGTTCAAGCACCTGGAGTATTTTTACTTCCATAATTTTCTCTACGAGACCGTATGGCGCGACAATCGTCAACGCCACAACGAGCGCCTATCGCTCCCGCGAATCATGCGCACCTACGGCCACGACTATAAGCTCGTGATCGTCGGCGACGCGAGCATGAGCCCGTACGAAATCTTTTACCGCGGCGGCGCCGTCGACGACTGGAACGAAGAAGCCGGCGCCACCTGGCTGCAGCGCCTACTCGCAACTTATTCTTCCGCGATCTGGATCAATCCCGAGCCCGAGAAACATTGGGACTACACGGAATCGATCCAGATCATCCGCAAGATGATGGACCATCGGATGTATCCGCTGACGCTCGAGGGTTTGGAACAAGGAATGCGACAGCTGACGCGGCGACAGGGGTTTCCGCATCCGACCGCCACCGAACGGAATTCTGCTTCGCCCACCTAGGGAACCTCTGATTAAGTGAACATTCACCGCAAAGACGCAAAGGACGCAAAGAAGAACATGGGGTTTTACCGAGAAACCCCTTTGCGCTCTTTGCGCCTTTGCGGTGAGAAATAGT
>JBGPCS010000311.1:0-3937 GCA_041481875.1 Sulfurifustaceae bacterium | reverse complement strand
GTGTTCGCCGTTGGGTGCGCGCTTCTCTCCCCACCCCCACGCGCGCCGTCCGCGCCGTTTGAACCGCTGCCGCACAAGGCGTTTCCGTTCGTCCGCACTCCGGTTGCGGAAACACCGCGATTTCGTTCGCGCTATGCGGCGCCCGGCGATGACGGCGTTGTCTTGGAAGCCGCGGCGATGCCGCCGCCGGTAGCGCCGCCGACCGGCACGAGCGGGCGCGGTCTGGCCGCCGGCTGTAACCCACCGCACTATTTGCTCGACGTGAGCGGCCCGGGCGACCCCGTCGGTACGGACAACCGCTTCAGTTGGTGGAACAAGACACCGCCCGCCGCGGGTCCGTTGCGCCCGCCGTCGCTCTCCGACCTGGTCGCATCGCGCGATTCGGTGATTTGCCAATTCCATCCCGCGATCGCACGGGTGGTCGGGTCATCTTCCACGCGAATTACGAACGCGGGTTTCAAATTGCTGCCGTGGGACGATTCTTCCGTCGCGAGCCCGAACCAGATATCCGGCGTCGAGTTCATCGTGCGTCAATTGCGCCCGCACAGCGTGCCGATCGTGCGCGATTTCGCGCGCGCCGGCGGCGGCGCCGAACGCGTGCTCGTCAACGAGTCGGCGCCGGGGTACCAGCTCGACCTCGGCGGCGATCGCTTGCGACCGTCGCTGTGGATCGACTTCGCGGTTCCGCAGCGCGCGGTCGCGATCGAGTACGGCGTCCCGACCGACGCCGGTCAAACGATCAACCAAGCCGGCGTGAAACTGATCGGCTACGACCGCAACGGGCGCGTGCTGCAAGTCGTCGATCCGAACGGTAACGCCAGCGAGCTGCGCAGCGACGGCCGCGCATACGGAAGCGAAACGAATATTCCTCTTGGTGACTACGGCAACGTCGTCGGCATTCAAGACCGCGACGGGCGCATCGCGACCGTGGAGCTGCGCTTCGACTACACCGAGGCCGACCGGCTCGACAACGGCGGCGACCCGGGCGCGAAGATCACCGCGCCGCAAGTCGTGCGGCACGTCTGGCACGAGCCGCTGCCGCCGGCCGCCGTGCTACAGGGATTCGTCGGCGTATCGACGTACACGCCGCCGGCGAATCCGCCGTCCAACGTCATCGTCCCACCGTCGTTCGAGCAACGTTTCGGCAAGGCGCCGGGCGCGGAAACGATCGCGCTGCCGTTCGGGTTCGATCGCGCCATCGTCATGATTCGCGGCATGCGCTGGCAGTTCGCGCTGCTGTCGCCGCACCCAATCACCGAGCTGTCCGCTGGCATTCAACCCTTCGGCATCGCCGAGCTCGGGCCGGGGAATCGACAGCTCACGCTGACTCCGAGCGGGCGCATCGCCGGCGGCACCGACGTGACCGATGCGTTTCATGTGATCGTCGACTACACCGTGCTCGCCTGGAACAGCCGGCAAGTCGAACTCTTCGGTCGACTCGGTACCGTCAGCAGTGGCGCGTCCACCGACGACTCCGCCGACGGCCGCATGGTCCTCGCCGATCCTTGCCCGTTTGCCGACACGTCGCTCGCCGTCGAGCGGCGGCGCGAGCTCTGCGGCCCGCTATTCGGCGCGCCGCAGGAGATCGCGATTCACATGAACGCGCCGCAGGAGATCGACCGTCTCGATTTCCTCATCGGATCCGAAACCGGCTTCGGCTCGCATCAGAACGGAATATTGATCCGCGCCGACGAGGGCGGACAAGCGGTGGCGATTTGGCATCAGGGCTTGCATTTCCAAGGCACCGATGACGATCCTCAGAGGTTCGATTTTACCGGCACGGTACTAAGCGGCACGAGCTTGCGCGTCGGTCCGGATTCACTCGGCGACCCGCCGCCGGAGGCGGTGCGCAACGCCGCCAATCCCCCGATCTTTCCGCGCGCCGACACCGGACCGCGCGACGATCGCAACGACTACGGCTTTCAACCCGCGCTTCATCGCAACCTCGGCATCGCCTGGCCGGTGATCGCCGACGTCGCGTTCGTCGCATTCGAGCAGCTCTACACCGAACCGAGCGGACCGCTTGAGCAGTTCGATGTGGAAGTCAAAGGCGACAGTTACGACGGTGCCGTGATCGATTGGAAAGTCGGACTCGGCATCAACACCGAGCCGCCGATCATCGGCGGCATCGGCGCGAGTCGCGACCGCTTTATCGCCGCGACGGCGTTGTTTGGCGCCGTGGACAACATTGCGCCGTTTGCGCTCGGTTTCGCGGCCAAGCATGACGTCTTCTTCGACCGCGGCGTTCAAGGGCTGACTGAGCGCGTCCCCGACACCATCGGCTTCATCGAGAACACCGGCAAAGACGCGGTTTGGATCGACGACATACGCCGCGGCACGCAACCCGACGATGCGTATTTTCAATTTAATTTCCAATTCGCGCGCCATCCGATGGAGCGCTTCACCAGCGCGGTAAATTTTGTACTCGCCACGGAGAACGATTTGCGCGATCGGCTGCCGCTGCTGCTGCTTCCCGGCGAACGCATGCAGATCCTCGGCCGCTACACGCCGGCGCAGCCGACCACCTTCCTGCCGCACACGGGAAGCGTCGAGTTCCGCCTACGCAGCGGGCTTTCAACCAGCCTGCGGGTATTCGCCTTCGGCACCGCGATCGAAGCGAATCCCGGCGGCGAGTGGCGCCCGGGAGAACTGATTTTCGGTGCCATCCCGCCCACGGCTCCGCCCGAGTCGCAGGCCGCGTTTCTGGCCACGACCGGCAGCACGCCGCTCGCGGTCAACCGGATTTTCTTTGAAGACGATACGCTCGGTTATCGCGTCCAGCGGCTGACGCAGATCGAACCCGACGTCGTCGGTTTTCGTATCAGTTGCGGCACTACGGTGGCCGTCTGCCACGGCCAGACACGTCTCATCGCCGATACCAACGCCGGGATGATCCCGCTCACGGTGCGCGTGCAGCCCTGAGAAAGCTTGCGAAACTACTTCGGTATCACCGGCGAAATGACGCGGGCGATTCATGCGCGAATGCGAGTACCGAAACCGGCCGTAGGCCGTTGGTAATGTGACCTTCATTCCCGCCAATCGGGCTTGCGTTTTTCGAGAAACGCGGCGATACCCTCCTTGGCCTCCGGGGTCGCGCGCGCGAGCGCGATGCGCTGCGCCGTATCTTCGATCAGCTTATCGTCGATCGGGTAGCCGACTACGCGCGCGATAAGATCCTTGGCGGCCGCTTGCGCCGCCGGACTGTTCGCGAGCAGCGTTTCGGCAACCTGCGCGACGGTGTTGTCCAGTTCCTCGGGCTCGCAGAGCAAGTGGATCATCCCGATTCGCTGCGCCTCGTGCGCGTCCATCCGTTCCGCCGTCAGAAAATACCGCCGCGCCTGGCGCTCGCCGATCGCGGCAATGACGTACGGACTGATGACGGCAGGGATAAAACCGAGCCTCACTTCGGTGGTCGCGAACGACGCGTGCGTCGACGCGATCGCGACGTCGCAAACCGCGGCGAGCCCGACGCCGCCGCCGAGCGCCGCGCCGTGCACGCGCGCGATCGTCGGCTTCGTCAGCCGGTGAATCGTCTTGAACATCTTGGCGAGCAGACGCGCGTCGCGCCGGTTGTCTTCCGGCATATGGGCGGCGACGCGCCTCATCCAGTCGAGATCGGCGCCGGCGCTGAAACTCTTGCCCCGGCCTGCCAGCACCACGACCCTAACCGCCGGATCGCGATCGAAAACCTCGAACGCCTGTGTCAGTTCGGCGATCAGCGTTTCGTTGAAGGCGTTATGCGCGCTGGCGCGGTTCATCCAGATCGTGACGACGCTGGCGCGGGTTTCGACTTCGAGCGTTTGATTGGCCATTTATATAAAAAAGCGGAACCACAGATGAACACGGATAGACACGGATAAGAACTGTTCCAAAACTCTCTTATCCGTTTTCATCTGTGTGCATCCGTGGTTTCAAAATTCTTACATCCGAAACACGC
>JBGPCS010000310.1:0-3959 GCA_041481875.1 Sulfurifustaceae bacterium | reverse complement strand
CCGACGGTGCGTGGTGAGTGGCTCTACGGCCGCGGCGCCGCCGATATGAAAAGCTCGCTCGCGGCGTTCGTTGTTGCGATCGAGGATTTTGTCGCCCGTCACCCGCGTCATGCCGGGAGCGTCGGACTGCTTCTCACGTCGGATGAGGAAGGCCCGGCGGTCAACGGCACCGTGAAGGTCATCGAATGGCTCAAGGATCGCGGGGTTTCGATACAGTATTGCGTGGTCGCCGAGCCGACCTCGTCGCAAACGTTCGGCGATGTCATCAAGAACGGCCGGCGCGGCTCGCTCGGGGCGCAGCTTACGGTCCACGGCGTTCAGGGCCACGTCGCCTACCCGCAGTTCGCGCGCAACCCGATTCATGCGCTCGCACCCGCGCTGGCCGAGCTGACGAGCACGGTTTGGGACTGCGGCAACGAGGATTTTCCGCCGACGAGCTTCCAGGTCTCGAATGTACACGCGGGCACCGGCGCCGAGAACGTCATACCCGGGTCGCTCGAAATCGACTGCAATTTTCGCTTCTCTACCGCGACCACCGATGCCGAGCTGCGAAGGCGCTTTGAGGACATTCTGAAGCGGCACCATGTCGACTACGCCGTTCGATGGCAGGTGTCGGGCCAACCGTACTTGACGCGGCGCAACACCTTGATCGCGGCCGCCCGACGCGCGATCCGCGAGGTGCTGGGGATCGAAGCAAAGCTTTCCACCGACGGCGGTACGTCGGATGGGCGGTTTATCGTGCCGTCGGGCGCCGAGGTCATCGAGCTCGGCCCGGTGAATGCGACCATCCACAAGATTGACGAATGCATCGCCCTCAGCGAGCTGCCGCGACTGACCCAGGTTTATGCCCGATTGCTTGATATACTTTTACTCAACGGATCATGATTTTGTGCACCATGTTTGCACGTTCATCTAGACTAGTGATCGCCTCGAAACGCTACATGGATCGCTATAATTCGAGGAAGGTGAGCAAACCGATCACACACGGCGCGGCAATACTCGCGATGCCTCGGCCTTTGACGGCCTCCCCCTGTCGCGCTTCGGAGAGATCCGTTTCGGAGTGAAAACTGCCACACACATTGCCATGGGCGGCCTGACGCATCCAGGTCGCGTCCGCGCGGAAAACGAGGACTGCGTCGTTACGCGTTCGGAGCTAGGCCTCGCCGTGCTCGCCGACGGCATGGGGGGGCATCAGGCGGGCGAGGTGGCGAGCCGCATGGCGGTGGATCTCATCGCCGCGTACCTCGCTCAAGCGGGTTTGGCTACCGCTCAGAAGACCGCAGACCGATCGACCGACATCGCGGACGCGATCCGAAAAGCGAACGCCGCTATATACGAAGCGGCGCAGACTCGCCCCGACTACAAGGGCATGGGCTCAACGGTAGTAGTCGTGGTTTTCAGTGGCGACAAGCTTTGCATCGGGCACGTCGGCGACTCGCGCCTATATCGCTTGCGCGCGGGAACGATAGAGCAGCTCACCAAAGATCATTCGGTCGTGCAGGAATTGGTCAACCGCGGGCTATTCACCCCGGAGGAAGCGCGCCAATCGCTCGCCAAGAACCTGGTCACGCGCGCGCTCGGGGTCGATCCGACGATCGAGGCCGAAACTGCGGCGGCCAGTGTCCAGCCGGACGATTTATATTTGCTTTGCTCCGATGGCCTCACTGACGTCGTGACCGACGAGCAGATTACCGAAATACTGCGCCGCGACGGCAACGATTTGGATACCGCGGCGCGACTACTCATCGACCGCGCAAACGAACAGGGAGGGCCGGATAATATTTCGGTGATCCTGGTACGCGCGAGCGGCAGTTCGGGGAGCACGTGAACCGTCGGTTGGGGTGGAGCATTAAAGAATGGCCAAGCTGATCGTCAAACTCAACAACGAAGTCGTCGATCATATCGATCTCAAGCAAGGCGATATGAAGATCGGCCGCAAACCCGGCTGCGAGATCACGATCGACAATCTCGCGGTGAGCGGTGAGCACGCGAATATCTTTACCATCGGCGACGATTCGTTCATCCAGGACCTGAACAGCACGAACGGAACATTCATCAACAACAAGCGCGTGGCGAAGCATCATCTGCGCAACGGCGATACCATCGGCATCGGCCAACATTCGATGGTCTATCTGCACGAGTCGACGCGACCGATCGCAGGCAACGCCGAGGGTTTCGCAAAGACCGTGATCATTAGTCCCGCGCCGCCGCCGTCTGCCGCTCCCGCGCCGAAACCGGAAGCCGCCGCCGCAGCACCCGCGCCGGACGTGCCGTTCGGTCCGAGCGACCGCCAAGTCGCGGCGCTGTTCGTCTTGAACAGCGGTAAACGCATCGAGCTGACCAAGGCGATCACCAATCTAGGAAAAACCGGCCGCCCAGCCGGAATCATCACTCGCACGGACGACGGTTATGTGCTGCGTTCGGCAAACGACGCGGACAAACCCAGGCTGAACGGAAGAGTCGTCAACGAGAGCGGATCGAAGCTGCGCAATGGGGACATCGTCGAAGTCGCCGGAACGCGATTGCAGTTTTATTTGAAGTAACTCACAACCGTTCGAATCGCCTGCTGCGATATTTCGTCGAGTTGTTGCGGTTCCCGAATCGCTCCCGCGCATCCTGCGCTCCCGCGAAATTCGTACGTCCCTGTACGGCACCGCGGTCCGCGCACTTTCTCTTGCTTGTCCAAGAGAAAGTGCGCAAAGAAAAGTCACTTGCCGTGGGTCAACCACCCACACGTTGAATTTATTACATCGACAAGATCGCGCCGAAAGTGCGAACCAACCTCACCCCAGCAGCTCCAACACCTCGCTCAATCGCCGAACCGCAATAAGCTCGATATCCGCGTCATTCTTCTTCGGCAAATTCGCCGCCGGCAGCGCGACGCGTTTGAACCCGAGCTTCGCCGCTTCGCGGATGCGCTCCTGTCCGCGCGCCACCGGACGCACTTCGCCGGCGAGGCCGATCTCGCCGAACACGACGAGATCCTTGCCGAGCGGACGATTGCGCAAGCTCGAGTACGTCGCGGCGACGATGGCCAGATCTGCGGCGGTTTCTTGTACGCGCACGCCGCCGACGACGTTAACAAATACGTCTTGATCGTACGTCGTCACGCCGGCATGGCGATGCAACACCGCGAGCAACATCGCCAAGCGGTTCCCGTCGAGGCCGACGCAAACACGCCGCGGATTCGCCAGATGGCTCGCGTCGACCAGCGCTTGTACTTCGACCAGCAACGGCCGCGTGCCTTCCTGTGTCGCGAGCACAACGCTCCCCGGGATCGCGTCGCCTTGGCGGCTCAAGAACATCGCCGAGGGATTGCCGACCTCGCGCAATCCGGTATCCGTCATCACGAACACGCCAATCTCATTCACGGCGCCGAAACGATTTTTAATCGCGCGCACGATGCGGAACTGACTGCCGGTGTCGCCCTCGAAATAAAGCACCGCGTCCACCATATGCTCCAGCACGCGCGGACCGGCGAGCGTGCCTTCCTTGGTAACGTGCCCGACGAGGAAGAGCGCGGTTCCCGTGCTTTTGGCGTAGCGCACGAGTTGCGCAGCCGATTCGCGCACTTGCGCCACACTTCCCGGCGCGGACTGCAATGTATCGGTGTAAACCGTTTGAATAGAATCGAGCACGATGACTTGCGGGCGCTCCACCCGCGCACACGCGATGACGTCCTCGACGCGATTTTCCGTGAGCAGCCGCAGGTGGTCGCCGGCATCGCCGACCTGTGGACCGACCACGCCGAGGCGCTGCGCGCGCAACGCGATCTGATCGGCGGACTCTTCCCCGCTCACGTACAGCACGCGTGCGCGGCGTCCGATCTCCGCCATCGTTTGCGTCAGCAGTGTGGATTTGCCTATACCGGGATCGCCGCCGATCAGCACGACCGATCCCGGCACCAGACCGCCGCCGAGAACCCGATCGAGCTCGGCGACGCCGGTTCCGAGTCGAGT
>JBGPCS010000309.1:0-3960 GCA_041481875.1 Sulfurifustaceae bacterium | reverse complement strand
GTGGGCTCGAATGCGACCGTCCAGGCGAGCCCAGACTCGAGCGGCGTCGTGGTTTCGTCCATGTCCTGACCGTACAGGTTCATGCCGGCCTCCAGACGCAACGTGTCGCGCGCGCCCAAACCGATCGGCCGGATATCCGCGTCGAGTAACGCCTGCCAGACATCCTTAACCGCGGTAGTCGGAAGAATGATCTCGAAACCGTCCTCTCCGGTGTACCCGGTCGTGGCGATGAAGAGATCGCCCACCATCGCGGAGTGAAACGGCTTGAGACTCCCGGCGCTGCTGCGAATCGGATCGCCGAGCGCGCGGCAAACTTTTTCGCGCGCGTTCGGTCCCTGCGCGGCGATGATGGCGAGATCGTCGCGCGCGACGATCTGCACGCCGCCAAATAATTCGGCGGAGTTACGGATCCAGGCGAGGTCCTTATCCCGCGTTCCTGCATTGGCGACTACGCGGAATGATGAATCGTCGAGGAGGTAAACGATTAGATCGTCGAGCACGCCACCGTCGGTGTTCAGCATGCACGAGTACAACGCTCGTCCGGGCGTCTGGAGCTTCGCGACGTCGTTCGCGAGCAACAAGCGCAGGAAGTCCTTCACTTCGTTGCCCTTGAGCTCGAAGACGTTCATATGCGAAACGTCGAACATCCCGGCATCCTGGCGCACCCGATGGTGTTCCTCGATTTGCGAGCCGTAATGCAGCGGCATGTCCCAACCGCCGAAGTCGACCATCTTCGCGTTGAGCGCGAGATGAATTTCGTAGAGTGGTGTGCGATGCCCCATGGGCGGTGCCAAACCTCAGTTCACGCGACGATGACCGCGAAACAAATAAAAAAAGGGCGATGGGAATCCCATCGCCCCTCTGTCCGGTAACCTGAGAGTCTTGAGCCCCTTCGGTGTCCGCGGCCGCGCGCACGCGGGTCGGATCTCTCCAGAGTCGCCTGATGCGGGCCGCGCGAACGCAACCCACAAACCCGCGGTCCGTTTGCCTGAGCGATTCCGGGCGGTTGCGCCTTCGGCGCCCCGCATCTATCCGTTTGCGACGCTGCGTAGAGAAGCGGTGCGACAGCAGATAGACACGCGGTCTCTCCCGCGGGGGTGCGGCGAGGCGCGCACTATATCTCAGCTACCGGCGGCAAGCCAAGCCGAGTCTAGAATTCCCACTCAATCCTTGCGCGCAGTAACCGCTGCTCGGTAGCGTCGGTCAGTCCGAATCCGACACCGAACGTTGCGTAGAGGCGGCGCGCGAGACGGAAATCGACCGCCGGCGATATCAGATGCTTCTGTTCGTCGCGCGGCTCGAAATTCCTGATCGGTCCGAAATCTCCGAACAGGTCGAGGCGCGGTTGCCAGCGTTCGCTCGGGCGATAAATGAGCGACATCGCGTACTGCAGCTCCCAGCCCTGCGCGCGATCCGGTCCTTTAAGTGCGCGCTCGAAGATCGGATTGAAGTCGAACGTCCAGCGCCCGAAATCTTTCTCTAGGATCAGACGCAACTCGCCCTCAACCTCCTTTTCCTCGCTCGCGGCGGTGCGTGGATATTCGAGCTCGGCATAGGCGCCGATATCGATCGGGAGCTCGCCCTTCTCGAAAAATCGCGTGCGAACACGATAGCGGCTCGCGGCGTAATCGAAGTTACCTCCACGCGCGCGCGCATAGTCGCGGTAATACGCGATCTCGGTTTTATCGGTTATACCGTAGGTAAGTTCAAAAGTGCTGCGCGTGAGTCCCTTGTTGTCGTCGGGCGCGGGCGGTTCTTTCGTCCCTCGGCTCGTAGACGCGGTGAAGTTCTCCAATTCGAACTCTCCCCGGTTCGCCGTTTTGTAGGGATAAACCTCTAGCTCGAAGTAATTAAGCGCCCAAGCCTGACCGCTAGCTAACAGCGCAGCCACACCCAACCCGCGAAGCACAACACGTAAATTCGATCGAAACATGGTTATCACCTAACCCTCCAGTGAAACGGAAAACTTGCTGCTGGCTGGCTAGCGCGGTGGCGTGGCTGGCTGGAAGATTGTTGTTAATTCGTTGCTATCGTCCTGTTACTCGAGATTGTCGACAGATCACGCGGTCAGAATCAGCTTACCGGTGCTCGTCTGACGCAACCTATACTCTCGGCCCGCATGCTCGATGATGAGCACGCCACGCAGACCGAGAAGCGCGTCACTGCGAACTCGCGAAATATCGGCGGCGCTCGACCGCGGCGGCGTATCGCCCGCGATTGTCGGGACTGGGTTTAATTGTGGTTCGCCAGCTTTCATCGATGTGTCATTAAGTTCATGGCCCACGCGCAGCAAATCACTTCGCCGCCTCCAACTTGCCACGGTGAAGCGGTGGCTGCGCGGGCGGTCGAGCGGGAACGGAACCGTAGAGTCGGCCCAGCACCAAGATCACGCCGAGAGTAAGAACGTAAAACAGCACTTGTATGCCGGCGGGCCGATCGAGGTAACCGACCAAAGCCTGCAGTACGCGCCCCGGCAGACTCTGCTGCGAGAGCCACGCCGAGGTGTTCCATAGCGGCTCACCGAGCGGCGGAACCAAATCCGCTTGCACCAAAAATCCCGCCCCTTGCGCAGCCATGCCGGCCGCCAACAGCGCGATCAACCAGCCGGTGACGGCAAAGAGGTGTCGCGCGGCGAGCCGAAGCAGTCCCGCATACAGCAATAATCCCATGCCGGAACCGATCGCGAGGCCGACAAACGCGCCCGCCCACATCGCCGGCGCTTGATCCTGCTGGGCGATCGCGATGCCGTAGAGGAACAGCACGACTTCGGAGCCTTCGCGCAGCACCGCGAGACCTACGACAGTCGCCAACAGATATTGCGGGCGGACGCCGGCGGCGATGTCACGACCGACCGCTTTAATTTCGTTTGCCAGCTCGGCGCCGTGCCGCGCCATCCAGACGTTGTGCCAACCGAGCATCCCGACCGCAACAAATAATATCGAGGCGTTGAAAATTTCCTGCCCCATCCCCTGCGCGGCCGAGGCGATAGCGCCGGCGAAGACCGCCACGATTCCCGCTCCGATGAGACCGGCGGCAACGCCGGAGCCAATCCATAAGCCGCGCCCGCGCAGCCCACGTGCCGCCACCATGACGAGGCCGACGACCATTGCGGCTTCGAGCACTTCACGCAGAACGATAATCGCAGTCGCAAACATGGTTATCCGCTCCGTCGCGTTCCTTCACTTCGCGACGATCTGGCCTTTTGCCGTCTTGGGATGAAACTCGCCGAAGAAATCATAAGTACCGGCCTTTAGCGGTCCGATAATGATTTCCGCCTTTTGACCCGCTGGAATTACTTTTTCGCGGTTGAGCTCGTGGCTCTCGAACTCTTCGGGGCCCGGTCCTTCATTGTTAACGACGAGCTTGAACTTCTGGCCGGCCGGAACCTCTACCGTCTCCGGAATGAATCGGCCATCCTTTGCCGTCAATTGAAACGCCGGCAAATCCGCAGCGTGAACAGCCGTAACCGGACCGAGAAACATGAGCAGCAGCGCCACCACGCCGAACCGTAGTCGGTTTACGTTCAAGAGTTTTTCCCCTTCCGTTGCCAGCATGGACGGCAATTATCCATATCTGAGATATAAATGCAAATCATTCTCATTTAGATTCAGTATAGCGGGCAGAATCGCGCTGAGGGCCGCGATGTCGGTTGCGCAGTTGCGGTTAGCTCAGATCAAACTCCGCCACCACGGGGGCGTGATCGGAGGGGCGTTCGAGGCGACGGGGGCCCTTGTCGACTGCGCATGAGCGGCAGCGCTCGGCCAATGCGGGGCTGCACAGAATGTGATCGATGCGAAGGCCCAGATTGCGCCGGAACGCGCCTTGCCGGTAGTCCCACCAGGTGTAACTCGCCGGCGGCTGCTCGAAGCGCCGAAACACATCGACCAGTCCGATGTCGAAGATGCCACGCAAGGCCGCTCGCTCTGGTTCACTGAAAAGTACTTGGTTCCGCCACAGGCG
>JBGPCS010000308.1:0-3960 GCA_041481875.1 Sulfurifustaceae bacterium | reverse complement strand
CCGGTACCGTGAGCTTCGATGTAACCGATGTCCGCCGGACTAACGCCCGCGTTGCGCAACGCGTCGCGGATCACGGCTTCCTGCGCCGGTCCGTTTGGCGCGGTCAATCCGTTGCTGCGGCCGTCTTGCCCGGTCGCCGTTCCGCGCAACAGCGCGAGAATCCGGTCGCCGTCTCGTAGCGCGCGCGAGAGCGGTTTCAGCACCACGACGCCGCAGCCTTCGCCACGCACGTAACCGTCGGCGGCCGCGTCGAAGGTCTTGCAACGACCGTCGTGCGCCATCATGCGCGCCTGAGAAAAAGCGATGTTCAGCTCCGGTGAGAGAATAACGTTCACCCCACCGACGAGCGCGAGCTCGCACTCGCCCACCCGTAAACTCTGCACCGCCAGATGCACGGCCACGAGCGAAGACGAGCACGCCGTGTCGACGGCGAGACTGGGCCCGCGCAGGTCGAGACTATACGACAGTCGGTTGGCGGCGATGCTGTGAGCATTGCCGATCCCGCTATAGGCATTGATCGACGCGTAGTCATCGCCGTACAGCCGCGAATAATCGCTGCTGCTGATGCCGATGAACACGCCGCAACGACGACCCGCCAGCGTCTCGGGCGCGTGCGCGGCGCTCTCGAGCGCTTCCCAGCTGACCTCCAGCAACAGCCGCTGTTGCGGGTCGATGTGTTCGGCCTCGCGCGGTGCGATGCCGAAGAATTGCGGATCGAACCGATCGACCTGAGACAGAAAGCCACCCCAGCGCGTGTACATCTTTCCGGGCGCCTCCGGGTTGGCGTCATAAAGGGCCTTCAGATCGAAACGCTCCGCGGGTACTTCGCTGATCGCATCGATGCCGTCACGCAAGAGGCGCCAGAACTCATCAAGATTTTCCGCGCCCGGGAAGCGGCCGCTCATGCCGATAATGGCGATCGGCTCGGTTGGCGCAATACCTGCTTGCGTCGACGCGACCGAGTTCGCGGCGTCGCGCGCCAAATGACGCGCCAAAGCGAGCGCGTTCGGATAGTCGTACACGAGGGTTGGCGGAACGTCGCGCCCAAGCCAGTCGGCTAACTCGCCGGAGAGGGTCACCGCCTCGATCGATCCCAAACCGTAGCTCGTGAACGGCTCGCGCAGGTCTATGGTTTCGGGCGCGGCGTTAAGAAACTCCGCAAGCTTGCGGGTGAGCCACGCAGCAATCGCGTCGGCGCCGGGCGGTCCGCCACTTTCGTTCGGTGAGCGCGCAGAAGTCATTGCGCCCGCAACGGCTCGAGACTTCCGGCAAGAAAAGCGGCGCGACAGGCGTGCCGTTGAATCTTGCCGCTGGAAGTTTTGGGGATCTGTCCGGTCTTGAGCAGCACGACCGAGTGTACCTGCACATCATGAAGCTCCGCGACGGCGCGACGGATCGCGCGTGAGACGCCGTCCAGATCCGTTCCGTGGCGCTCCACTTCGTGTACCACGACGAGCCGTTCTTGCGCGTCATCGCTCACGGAAAAGGCCGCGCCGCAACCGGGACGAAGCGAGGGATGACTCTGCTCCACCGTGTTCTCGATATCCTGCGGATAGACGTTGCGCCCGGCGATAATAATCAAATCTTTAATTCGGCCGGCGATAAACAGCTCTCCCTCGTGAAGAAATCCGAGATCGCCGGTGCGCAGGTAGGGACCGCTGCCATCGTCGGCAAGCTGCGCCTGAAACATCTGCGCCGTCTCCTCCGGTCGGTTCCAGTAGCCACGCGCTACGCTCGGACCGGAAACCCAGATCTCGCCCACCTGTCCGGGAGCACAGCGCAAGCGCGTGTCCGGATCGACGATGGCGATTTCGTGGTCACGCATCGCGTGGCCGCAGCCGACTAGCGTTCGCGCGCCCGAATCCGCGGCGCCCGCCTCCACCACTCGGCGGCGCGCCAACGGCTCGGCGGCGAAGGTCCGTAGCATCGCCGGCGCACGCTTATCGCCGCCCGAGACGATCAACGTCGATTCCGCCAGACCGTAGCACGGGTAAAACGCCGCGCGGCGGAATCCGCACGACTCGAACGCGCCGGCAAAACGCTCGAGCGTCTGCGCGCGTATCGGCTCAGCGCCGTTGAACGCCACGTCCCACGTGCTCAGATCGAGCGTTGCCCGCTGCTCCGGGCTGATTCGGCGTACGCATAGGTCGTAGGCGAAATCCGGCCCGCCGCTGGTGGTCGCACGGAACCGGGAAATGGCTTGCAGCCACAAGAACGGTCGCTGCAGGAAAGCGACCGGCGACATCAAGGCGCAAGGGAAACCGGCGAACAGCGGTTGCAGCACGCCGCCGATCAAACCCATGTCGTGATACGGCGGCAGCCATATGACACCGCGACTTTCGGGCGTGTGCCCGAAACACTCGCTGATCAACGCCGAGTTATACAGCAGGTTGCCGTGCGTCAGCATCACGCCCTTCGGTAGCGACGTGGAACCCGACGTGTATTGCAGGAACGCGAGGGTTTCGGCGTTTACGTTAGGGTCGTTCCAAGCCTCGGCGCGGTCGGGAGCGATGTCGTCGGTTGCGAGCCAAGGCGCGCGCGTCCCTTCGCGCAGTCGTTCAGCCAAGGGCAACAGCGATGAAACGGTCAACACCACCGCCGGACGGGCGTCATTGGCGACGGCCTGAACCCGTGGCAGACCGCGGCCGTGCGCGCCGCTGGGTGTATTTGCGGGCACGGCCACGACTCCCGCGTAGAGGCAGCCCAGATATGCGCCGATGAATTCGAAGCCCGGCGGATAAAGCAGCAACGCCTTCGCCTGAAACAAGTCCATCGACTGCAACGCGGCCGCGATGGAACGCGCCTTCCGATCCAATTCGCCGTAGGTGATGCGGAAATCGCCGGATGTCCCATCGGCAAGAAAGGAAAAAGCCAACCGATCGCGCTGATGGAGAGCGCGACTGCGAAGCAGTTCAACCCACGTGGCGGGCTTACTGTTGATGGTTACGTCGAAGGATTCGTTTCCCATCCTTAGCAGCTTCTTCGTCTTCTCGCCCGCGCGAGAAATTTCACGGGCAAAAAGAAAACAGCCCACGCCCGACATCCGCTTCTCATTCGCCCACGGTACGCCGGTTGTCTGGTCTCAGCACAAAGGCCAGCGCCGCGAACTTAACAGAAACGCGTCCATCGACGTAACGGCGTCTTAAGGCCTTGGGCGCGAACTTGTGCTTCCTTCCCGAAGCGGCGGGTGCGCCGAGCGCGCCGATGCCGCGGCGCACAAGCGCTCGCTCGCCCCTCCGTCAGTATCCGAAATCGTCGTTCGCACGAGAAATCCTTGAACGCTGCGCACTGTTGTCCGTCGGCTAGGCGCATAACATTACCGAAAAGGACTTGGCATCGCCAGAAACCCTCGCGGCTACAGTTCGGACCTTCGGAGAGTCCCGCTCCGCTACCCGCAAGTTACAAGTAAGCGGCTGTTTTCATCGGCAATGACGGCGGCCATCGAAACCGCCATTGCCCATTCACTCGGCATCGTACGCCGCTTGTCTTGCATCTCCCCCGACGGCCCATACCTCGCCCTGTTTTGCGTAGTGCGTGAGGGCTCGCGCGAGCGCAAGGGTTCTGATCTCGATATCCGGGCTTAGAAAGTAGTGGTCGAGACCAAGTTCAGGAATCGTCACGCCGCTCGGTGCAATCGCGTCAACGACGTATGTCAGACCGTCGTTAGGGCCCTCCGAGAGCAGTTGCCGATACCCACTGCGCGCTTGATCGCTAATCTGCCCCGACAGCGGAATACCGACATAGTTGACGACCAACACACCTGGGGGGGGCTTCAAATGGTTGAATCTTTCCACGCTGCGTGCGGGCGAAAGGCTTCTGATGCCGGCGAACGAGTGATCGGGGAGCACCCGCAGATAGACGAACCACGACACCGGCCAGCTGGTTCCCAGATCCGCAAGCGGGGTTCCCCTAAGTAAGCCGCCGATGTTAACCCACACCTTGACACGCCTCACTGCCGGG
>JBGPCS010000307.1:0-3962 GCA_041481875.1 Sulfurifustaceae bacterium | reverse complement strand
TGGTGCGTAAGTCGCCGTTCGACGCGGGCAACCGACGGCACACGTCCTTCGCCTCGGTGTTCATCTACCCCGAGGTCGACGAAAGCGTAGATATCGATATTAACCCCGCGGATTTGCGCGTAGATACTTATCGCGCGAGCGGAGCGGGGGGACAGCACGTCAATCGGACCGACTCGGCCGTGCGCATTACCCATGTTCCGACCGGCGTTGTCGTTCAATGCCAGAGCGATCGCTCGCAGCACCGCAATCGAGCGGAAGCGATGAATATGCTCAAGGCGCGACTGTACGAGCGCGAGATGCAAAAGCGTAACGCCGAGAAGGAAAAAATCGAGGCGAGCAAGACCGATATCGAATGGGGACACCAAATCCGCTCGTATGTTTTGGATCAATCGCGCGTCAAGGACTTGCGCACCGGT
This sequence comes from Sulfurifustaceae bacterium, assembly GCA_041481875.1. Classification (GTDB taxonomy): domain Bacteria; phylum Pseudomonadota; class Gammaproteobacteria; order Acidiferrobacterales; family Sulfurifustaceae; genus JACQFZ01. Next base: position 3,546 of record JBGPCS010000307.1, on the reverse strand, counting down.
GTCGAGACCGGCAACCCCGACGCGGTTTTGAACGGCCATCTCGACGATTTCATCGAGGCGAGCCTGAAGCGCGGTACCGAGAGCAACGTGCGAAAAAACGTCTAAGAGAGCACAGATGAAACCGCAGATGAACGCGGATGACTAACTGGATTAACGCGGATGTTAAATCGTAAAGTGATCTGCGTTCATCACTAGTTTTATATCCGCGTCAATCTGCGTTGAAAGAATCATACATGGAAAATCCCGAAAGCCCGGATCTCAACGAACAGATCGCGCAGCGCCGCGCGAAGCTCGCGGAATTGCGTCGCGCGGGCGGAGCGTTTCCGAACGACTTTCGGCGCAACATCGTGGCGGGTGAATTACATGCCGAATACGGCGACAAGGACGCGGTTTCGCTTGAAGCGGTGCCGGTCCAGGTCAAAGTCGCCGGGCGCTTGATGACACGACGCGGGCATGGGAAGACGAGTTTTTGTCATCTGCAGGATATGTCCGGACAGATTCAGCTCTATCTGCAGCGCGATACCCTCGGTGGCGTTTACGAAGATTTCAAACAATGGGACATCGGCGACATTCTCGGTGCCGAGGGCGTGTTGTTCAAAACCAAAACCGGAGAACTGACGGTAAAGGTCGACCGCATTCGATTGCTCACCAAAGCCGTGCGCCCGCTGCCGGACAAGTTCCACGGACTGGTTGATCAAGAGGCGCGCTACCGCCAGCGCTATCTCGATTTGATTATGAACGAACCGGCGCGCCGTACGTTTCGCACGCGATTCGCGACCATTAGCTATTTGCGCCGGTTTCTCAACGACCGCGGCTTCTTCGAGGTCGAAACGCCGATGATGCAAGCGATCCCGGGGGGCGCGACCGCGCGGCCGTTCGCCACGCACCATCACGCGCTCGATATGCAGTTGTTCTTGCGCGTCGCGCCCGAGCTCTATTTGAAGCGGCTGGTGGTCGGTGGATTCGAGAAAGTGTACGAGATCAACCGTAACTTCAGAAACGAAGGCTTGTCGACGCGACACAACCCCGAGTTCACGATGCTCGAGTTTTATCAGGCGTACGCGGACTATCAAGATCTGATGAATTTGACCGAGGAAATGTTGCGCGGATTGGGGCGCGATGTTTTGCGGAGCATGAATGTGACCTATCAGGGGGAGACGTATGATCTCGCCGCGCCGTTTCGGCGCTCGACGCTGCGGCAAGCGGTGCTGCAGTTCAACCCGAAACTCTCGGCGGACGCGATGGACTCGCTCGAGTCGATTCGCGGCTACGCGCGCGAGCTGGGTATCGAGACGAAGCCATCGTACGGTGTCGGCAAGATTCAATGCGACGTGTTCGAAAAGACGGTCGAAGCGCAGTTGAAGGCGCCCACCTTTATTACCGCGTTCCCCACTGAAGTTTCCCCGCTCGCCCGGCGAAACGACCGCGATCCGACGGTGACGGATCGCTTCGAGCTATTTGTCGCCGGGCGCGAGATCGCGAACGGATTCTCCGAGTTGAACGACGCCGAGGATCAAGCCGATCGGTTTCGCAAACAGGCGCAGGAGAAGGAAGGGGGCGACGAAGAAGCGATGCATTTCGACGCCGACTACATCCGCGCGCTCGAACACGGCATGCCGCCGACGGCGGGCGAAGGGATTGGCATCGATCGTCTGGTGATGCTACTGACCGACTCGGCGTCGATACGCGATGTGCTTCTGTTTCCGCACATGCGCCCGGAAACTTGAATCGTGAAACCACAGATGCACACAGATAGACACAGATAGACAAGATCGGTTAGTAATTGTCTTATCCGTGGTCCATCTGTGTGCATCTGTGGTTTCGAATGATGATCGACGAGCGACCGCTTGCCATCTGCTTGATGGGCCCGACCGCTTCGGGCAAGACCGCGATCGCGCTCGCGTTGCACGAGGCACTGCCGGTGGAAATCGTCAGCGTCGATGCGTCGCAAGTTTACCGCGGCATGGACATCGGCACGGCAAAGCCGACGCGCGACGAGCAAGCGCGGGCGCCGCATCGGCTGATTGACATACGCGACCCGACACACGCTTACTCCGCCGCCGAATTTCGCGTGGAGGCATTGCGCGAAATGCGCGATATCACGGCAACGGCAAAAATCCCCCTCCTCGTCGGCGGCGCCATGTTCTATTTTCGCGCGCTCGAGTACGGTCTCTCGGCGCTTCCGTCTGCGGACGAAGAAGTGCGCCGGCGCCTAGCGGCTGAAGCGCGGGCACTCGGGTGGCCCGCGTTACACGCGCGTCTGACGCAAATTGACCCGCAGATTGCACACCGCCTGGACCCGAACGATGCACAGCGGATTCAGCGCGCGTTGGAAATCAACATTCTCACCGGCCGAGCCCCCAGCGAAGTAGCGCGTAGTGCGACACGCACGCCGGCCGAATACCGCTTCTACAAGTTGGCGCTCTGGCCTGGTGACCGGTCGGTTTTGCACCAACGCATAGCAACGCGGTTTCAGGAAATGTTGAAGCGCGGCTTAGTCTCGGAGGTCGAAGCTTTGTATAAGCGGGGCGATCTCGATGCCGGCTTGCCCTCGATGCGGACGGTAGGCTATCGGCAGATAGGGTCTTACTTGACGGGCCGGGTTAACTATATTGAAATGGTGGAGCGTTCCGTCGCTGCGACGCGACAATTGGCCAAGCGCCAGCTGACGTGGTTGCGGCGATATCCCGGGGTTCAGCGGGTGGAATGCAGTGGCGAAGTGCCGTTGGCGGAAGTAACCGAGCTCGTTCGGCGCATCACAATCGATAGGGAAGTCTAACTAAAATTTTTACGAGAGGGCCGGAAACGGTCCGGAAAACTACAAGCCCCCGGGGCGACCATAAAAACAGGAGCACTGTCATGAGCCAACAAAAAGGGCAAGCACTGCAGGACCCTTTTCTTAATACGTTACGCAAGGAGCATGTCCCAGTATCGATATTTTTGGTGAACGGCATCAAACTGCAAGGACAGATCGAATCGTTCGATCAATTTGTGGTTCTGCTGAAGAATTCCGTCAGCCAGATGATTTACAAGCACGCGATCTCCACCGTGGTGCCGAACCGCCCGGTGAAGTTTCAGTTCGACGGTCTTGAAGCCTCCGAGAGCAAGGGATCACACGACTAATCCTTCTCCTCCCGTGACGTCCCGAGCGCGCCAGTCGCGCGAGCGGGCGTTGCTCGTGCATGTGCGCTTTCCGGGTCACGCCGACGAGCGCGAGGTGGAGGAGCTATATCAGCTCGCGGTGTCGGCCGGGGCCGAAGTCTGCGGCACCGTGCTCGGTGCGCGCGAGCGCCCGGATAGCGCGACCTTCGTCGGCAAAGGCAAGGCTCAGGAAGTGCAAGAAGCGGTTGTGCGCGAGCGCGCCGATCTCGTCGTCGTCAATCACGTGCTCTCGCCGGCGCAAGAACGCAATCTCGAAAAGGTTGTCGGGTGTCGCGTGGTGGATCGCACCGGTTTGATTCTCGACATATTCGCGCAGCGTGCGCGCTCGCACGAAGGTAAATTGCAAGTGGAGCTCGCGCAGCTCGAGCGCCTGGCGAGCCGCCT
>JBGPCS010000306.1:0-3963 GCA_041481875.1 Sulfurifustaceae bacterium | reverse complement strand
CGCGCACGACATATATCAACCATCCTAACGAGTGGATGACGAGATAAAGCGCGATGACGACGATGAAGAGCACGCAACCGGCGAGAATCACAACACGCCGGCCACGCACATCCATCACGCGCCCCACGAACGGCCAGGCGGCGATCGAGCCCAGCGCTTGCGCTGCCATGATGCGGCCGATTTCAGCCTCGCCGGCGCCGAGCTCCTGCAAGAATCCGGGCAAGTGCACGAACAAAAACGCCGCCAAACTCAACATCATCGTGGCCAGCGCCGCCAGCACGAAAGCGCGCGTGAAAAGTAGTTGCTTCGACATGATTGATCGTGGAGAGCGGCTCCGCGCGCGACACGGCGCTAGGGACGTTGTTTCGCTTCCAGGCCCGCCTTCACCGCGCCCCACTCGCTCTGGATGATGCTGAACATCACCGAGTCGCGAAGGCGGCCGTCACGCATCACCATGTGATTGCGGACGACTCCTTCTTCCTTCGCGCCGAGACGGGCGATGGCGTTACGTGACTGGGTATTCAAAACGTCGGTGAGCAGCTCCACGCGAATACATTGCCATACTTCAAACGCGTGTTGCAGCATCAAATATTTCGCTTCGGTGTTGACGTAAGTCCTTTGCCACGATTGACCGAGGAAAGTAAAACCAATCTCGACTCTACGATGAGCAATCTCGATACACCGGAAACGCGTGCTGCCGGCGATGCGGTTACTCGGCTTATCGATCGTGACAAACGCCAGCTCTCGCTTCGCTTGAAACGCCGATTCGGCCGCGTCCAGAAAAGCGCTGAGATCGTTCGGGTGCGGGACGACGGTAACGGGAATTTTCCACAGCTCGCCGTCGTATGTCGCTTCGGCCAGACCTGGCAAGTGATGCTTCGCCACCGGCTCGAGTCTAACGTTTGTGCCTTCCAATGTTACTTTCTCTATTTTCATTTGCAGTTGTCTTTGTGGTGTGGTGTTCCACAGTACTGCGCATAGCTATAAAAATGGCTCTCAGGGTAACCCGGATGAAGGCGCGAAGCGCCGCAATCCGGGGCATTCTTACGTCCCGGATTTTCGCTGTCGCTCCATCCGGGCTACATATTTGTCGTACGGCACAGGACACCAGATTCGCGGCGTGCATTTTGATTGCACTCCGACGTGCGAACCCGGTCTTGCTGCATGCTAGGATCGACGTACGCGACAAGTCAAACAGCGCGCCGACTATTCGCGCTTTGGCCGTTCGCGTCGAGTTACACCGGCCTCAAATCGATCTATCCCTAAACGAACGCGATTTTGGTAGGCTTCGCGCCAATGCCACCTTCTCGGATACAAGTCGCGTCGCTCGCGTCTCATCCTGAAACTCGCAGTCGAGCGGTGCATCGCATTGACGCCCGCGTATCCAGAATGCCGGACGGAACGCTTGGCGTGACGTACATCCTCAAGGGTGATATCGATCAACTGCGCGTCCCGCCCGCGGGACCCGCGCGCGTTGCCGACGGACTCTGGCATCATACGTGTTGTGAGGCATTCGTCGCCCGCAACGGCCAGCCGGGATACTATGAATTCAACTTCGCGCCGTCCCGCGAGTGGGCGATGTACGCGTTTCAGCGCTATCGCGCGCGAGCGCCACTCGAGGTGAACGCCATGGATCTGAACCCACGTATCGCCGTCCGCGCCGACGCGAAAACACTGGAGCTTGATGCCGTGATACGACTCGATGGTCTGTGGCCGATGCACTCCGGCGCGAGACTAGCGCTCGCGCTCTGCGCGGTCATCGAGGATCAAGACGGTTCGCTTTCGTACTGGGCGCTTAAACATCCGCCCGGTAAACCGGATTTCCATCATTCGGACGCGTTCGCGCTGGAGCTCGATGAAATTCGGAATTGACCGTTTGCGCGAAGATGCGCGGCTGCGCAAACCGCTCGCGGGCCGGCGCGCGGCGTTGCTTGCGCATCCCGCATCGGTCACCGGCGATCTCGTGCATTCGCTCGACGCTCTCGCCGCGCTCAACGACGTCAAGCTCACGGCAGCATTCGGTCCGCAACACGGACTACGCGGCGACAAGCAGGACAACATGATCGAATCACCGGACTACACCGATCCGGCGCACGGCATTCCGGTATTCAGCCTGTACGGCAACGTCCGTCGCCCGACTGCGGCGATGATGGACAGCTTCGACGTCTTGCTCGTCGACCTGCAAGATGTGGGCTGCCGCGTTTATACCTATATAACGACGCTGCGATACATGCTCGAAGCAGCCGCGAAGCACCGCAAGTCGGTTTGGGTACTCGACCGGCCGAACCCTATCGGTCGACCGATCGAAGGCCTCGCGCTTCGACCGGGTTGCGAAAGTTTTGTCGGCGCCGCGCCCATGCCGATGCGTCACGGCCTGACACTCGGCGAGCTGGCGAAGTGGTTCGTGCACACGCTGCGCCTCGACGTGGCGTGCGAAGTCGTGACCATGGAAGGCTGGACGCCGGCGAGCGGGCCCGGATACGGTTGGCCCGTCGGCGAGCGCGCGTGGGTGAACCCAAGCCCGAATGCACCCAATCTCGGAATGGCGCGCTGCTACGCCGGAACCGTGATGCTCGAAGGCACGACCCTCTCCGAAGGACGCGGCACCACGCACCCCCTGGAGCTTTTCGGCGCCCCCAACGTCGAGCCGCGCGCGCTGCTCGCGGCGATGCAATCGCTCGCTCCGCAATGGATGCACGGTTGCCGCCTGCGCGAGTGCTGGTTCGAGCCGACGTCCCATAAGCACGTCGGCAAGCTCTGCGCCGGATTGCAAATTCACGTCGAAGACACCGCATACGATCACGAGGCGTTTCGCCCATGGCGCCTGCTCGCTCTCGCCTTCAAGGCACTGCGCCAGATTCGTCCGGACTACGACCTGTGGCGCGACTTTACGTATGAATACGAGCCCGGCCGTCGCGCTATCGACGTCATCAATGGATCGGACCTGCTGCGCAAATGGGTTGATGACTCCGCCGCCAACCCAATCGACCTCGACGCGCTTGCCAAACCGGACGAGCAAGCATGGCGCGAGGAGCGTGAAACCGTGCTACTTTACCGCTGATTGTTTGACGCCGACGCACGCGACTTGGCCCTACCGCAGGTTAGCTCCAATATCCCGTGGATGGGCCGTATATTCATCGTTAGCGAACTTCATATGACAGATGAAGAACTCATCGCTGGTCTTGAGAACATACGCAATACGATGATTGCGGTGGCAACTGGCGGTCCGCGTATAGCGGATACGAACGACCAATACCAACGAGTGTTTGCTTCAGTAGCTGGAGAACTCGCTCGTCGCCGCATCGACAATCCCATCACTTACGGAAGTCTTTGGGATTGGTACGGCCGCTGGAGCAGCGGCGATCTTCCAAGCTACCAATCTCGTCGAGTGTTTGTGGCAGAACTAATCGGTCCTCTTGTAAATCGTATTCGTACCGGACGCGCTGAGGAACCGCAGCCGACCGGCTGGCAGCGTGTGGACCGGACCGTTGGAGAACTTCGCGACCGATTGGCGTCGGCTCGTAACGAGGAACAATTTCAAGCTGTCGGTCTTCTGGGCCGCGATGCACTTATTTCTTTAGCTCAGGCAGTATATGTTCGTGAGCACCACCCACCGCTGGATAATGTCGAGCCTAGTAACACTGATGGAAAACGGATGCTCGAAGCATATTTTGCGGTTGAATTAGGCGGTGGCGCGAACGAGGAGGCACGAAAGCACGCTCGTTCAGCACTCGATTTCGCGAATGCTGTTCAGCACCGCCGCACCGCAACCTTCAGAGACGCTGCGCTTTGCGTGGAAGCTACGACAGCGGTCATAAACATTATTGCCATCGTTGCGGGCAGGAGAGATCCTCAGTGAAATGCAGTTCTCTAACAAACGGCTCCAGAACGACAGCAAAAGAGCTACGCTCTTTTGTTCCCTCACACTGCTCGGCTGCGTCTGAGCCGTGGCGTTGAGCCTGT
>JBGPCS010000305.1:0-3984 GCA_041481875.1 Sulfurifustaceae bacterium | reverse complement strand
GTGAACGAGATCGGGCGCGCTGTGAACGAGCGTGCCGTCGAGATCGAACAGCACGAGCTTGACGATCAGTTGCGGTCCGATCGAGGGAAACCCCGCTTAACGCCGATTGGGCCAACTGCGGATGTCGACTTCGGCCGCCATCGAACCCTCGACTAAACCCGCACCGCGCCGGCTTTCGCCAGCTCCGCGCGCATCGCCTTGATAATCGAATCGTAACGATGCGGATCGCTCTGCTTGCCGGCGCCGAATATCGCCGAGCCCGACACGAAGGTATCGGCGCCCGCCTCCGCTACGGCCCGAAGATTGTCGAGCTTCACGCCACCGTCGACTTCGAGGCGAATATTGCGTCCGCTGTCGTCGATCAGCCGGCGCGCGTCGCGCAGCTTCGTCAGCGCCGTCGGAATGAACTGCTGGCCGGGGAAACCGGGATTGACCGACATGACGAGGATCATGTCGATCTTGTCCATGACGTAGCGCAGACAGTCGAGCGGCGTCGCCGGATTGAACACCAGCCCGCTCCGGCAGCCGTGCTCGCGCACGATCGAGAGCGAGCGGTCGATGTGCTCCGTGGCCTCCGGGTGAAAAGTGATATAGGTCGCGCCGGCCGCCGCGAAGTCGGGAATGATGCGATCGACCGGTGTCACCATGAGATGCACGTCGATTTCCGCTTTGACGCCGTGCTTGCGCAACGCTTCGCATATCAACGGGCCGACGGTGAGGTTCGGGACATAGTGGTTGTCCATCACGTCGAAGTGCACGATGTCGCCGCCGGCGGCGATGACGTTCGTGACTTCCTCGCCCAGCCGCGCGAAATCGGCCGTGAGGATCGACGGGGCGAGCTTGTAGTCTGGCTGACGCATCGGGCGGCGATCCGTTTCCGGAAATCCCACTGTAGCCGATCGGCTTTGGGTTTTCAGCCCGCGCTATGTCGCGACTTGCGACTGCAGTCACTATGTTAAGATGACACGCTTCCTCCAGCCGAGACGCTACGACCCTTGACGCACGCCGAACCGAAACCGCTATCCGAGCGCGTAGGCCTCCGGCGTTTCGTTCACGATTTTCGATACAACCGCCACCGGTCGCGACAATTCGTCGGCGTCGGCTTCCTCATATTGCTTACCGTTGTCGGCGCCCCGCTCGCGGATATTTATTATTGGGGTGTCGGTGCCGCCGTGCTCGGCATGGCCGTGCGCCTGTGGGCGTCGGGCCATGTGAAGAAAGACAAAGTCCTGGCCACGACCGGCCCTTATGCTTACGTGCGCCATCCGTTATACGTCGGCAATCATTTAATCACCGTCGGCTTTTGCCTGGCATCGAGCTTGTGGTGGAGCTTTTTCGGCTGGGTTGCGCTCGCGCTCTTTTACTATCCGCAAACGATCGCGCACGAGGACAAGCTGCTCGCGCGCCTTTTTCCCGGAGAGTGGAAAGCGTGGGCGCACGAGACGCCGGCGCTGACACCGCGCTTCAAACCGTATCGGTCCGGGCAAAAGGCCGAGTGGTCGTTTCGGCAGAGCTTGCGCAAAAACGGCGAGCCGATCATCGCGGCGCTCCTGGTGTTGTGCCTGTACATTCTTTACCGGCGGCTTCCGTAATACTCGCTCCATGTCCGCTCCGCTCGACGCCCCGACCGAGCGCGCGCTGATCGAGTGGATCGAAACGCGCGCCGGGACCGTGCCACCGCATGCGCGCGGCTATCAGGGCTCGGTTTATTTATATGAAGCCGATGGCCGCCGCTACATCATCAAGGCGGCGCTCGGCGCGGGCGTACGCGGCTGGTTGCGCCGGTGGATGCTGCGTCGAGAGCACGGCACGTATCGTCGTCTCGACGGCTTCGCCGGCAGTCCGCGGTGTCATGGGTTGCTCAAGGACCGTTACTTGCTGCTCGACTACATCGACGGCGTTTCGCTGCGAGAGGCGCGGATCGACGATCGGCAAACTTTCTTCGATACGCTGTTCGCGCACATCGAGGAGCTGCACCGCCGCGGCGTGGCGCACGCAGATCTCAAGCGCCGCGACAACCTCATCGTGATCGACGGCCGCCTGCCCTGCCTCGTCGACTTCGGCGCGGCGATCGTGCGCAAGCCGGGCTTCGCGCCGATCAATCATTATCTCTACGCCCTCGCCGCGCGCTTCGATTTCAACGCCTGGGCGAAGCTTAAGTATCAAGGCCGGATGGAGGAGCTGACGCCGGAGGATCGCGCGTATTACGGACGAACCGGGATCGAAATCGTCGCGCGCGCGATCAAACGATCGTACCTTAGGATAAAGCGCCGGGTTGCCGGCTGACGCTACGGAGGAATCCAAATGGCTCTCGCCATCACACTGCACATCCTGTGCGCCGTCATCTGGGTCGGCGGCATGTTCTTCGCTTACGTCGCCCTGCGTCCGGTCGCGGCGAGCTTGCTCGAACCGCCGCTGCGGCTACCGCTCTGGTCGCAGACGTTCGGGCGCTTCTTTCCGTGGGTGTGGGTCGCGGTCGTCGTTCTGCCGGCTACCGGCTACTGGACTATCGTGAGCGTCTTCGAAGGGTTTCGTAACGCCGGAGCGCATGTGCACGTGATGCAGGCTACCGGCTGGGTCATGATCTTGATTTTCCTGCACGCCTACTTTTCCCCGTTTCGGCGATTACGAAAGGCCGTCGTTGCCAAAGACTGGCCGAGCGCAGGGAAACATCTCGGTCAAATTCGAATATTGATCGGCGTCAATCTGATCCTCGGGCTCGCGACCATCGTGGTGGCCACCGGCGGACGATACGTCGGCGAATATCTGTTCGTCCTAAGGTAGTCTCGCGATTCCAGGTCGCCCGCGACTAGATCGTAAGCAGCAAGCGCGAGCGAGGCTTCCAACCGACTTCACGTATACGCAGTTACCGCCGAGGAACAACGGAAAAAGAATCGGCCGGAGTTAGAAATAGACCGTACCGAACATACCGATCACGTCCTGACGACTTTCCGGTTGAAACACGATGATCGAACCGACGCGCTCCCGATCGGAGGTGGCAAAACGGTACCCGTCGTAGTAAACGCCGAAACCGCCCAGCGTTTTCCCGGCTCCCACAAAATCCATCGTAACGCGCGCGAAAAGAGAAACTCGCCCTTTGGGCTCGAGCGCAACGTCGACTGAGTCGGGCGAGTTAAGCGCGAGGATCGGGTATTTCAGACCAATGCGCCCGTGGTAACGGGCCGACCCGTTGCCCCAGTAGACGCCGCCACCGGTCAGCAAATAGAAAACAGTCCAGTCTTCGATCGCGCCCGATACGTTGCCGCTACCCTTGATATCGCGTCGCCACGTATCCAAGCCGCCGCCGCCGAACACCTCGGCGCTCGGCGACGCGCCGAAACGTCGCGCGAAGATCCCCTCTCCCTGCGCGCCCACGTAGTCCGCCGTGGTGCTGAAGGGGATACATGCGCCGGCCAACGTGCAAGCTTGCCCGTCATAGTCGATACGCGCGATATACCCAGATCCCCGCACGTCGATCCACGACGCTTGGTCTGCGCCAAACTCGTGTCGCCAATTGACGGTTCCGCGAAACCGTGGCCCCTGCTCCGTCAGCAGACGCGCTCCGGCGTTGTATTCACGCCAACGAAAGTTCTCGATGCCGAATTCGGCGCTGAGCTCGGCCGCGGCGTATTCGATAACTCCGAACCCGAGCACCATGCACACTATCAAACGTTGCCACCACGCGATCATGAGACCCGCCTTTGTTGTTGGTCGTTACGCCGTCATTATATTCAGCCCCCCGTGCCCGCCACACTCGTGCGTTGCCACTTTACGTATACCTCGGGTGGCCACAGCGCCTGGAACCAGGCGATCACGTCGGCGATCTCGGGGTCGGTTAAGCGGTCCTTCCACGCCGGCATGATCAGCACGCCGTTCCGCTTCGCGCCATTTTGGATGACCGCGACGAGTTGCGCGCGCGAGCGCTTCCAATCGTTGCCGGTGCCGTTCAGCGGCGGTGCCGCAACGACGCCCGGCGTCAGCCAG
>JBGPCS010000304.1:0-3992 GCA_041481875.1 Sulfurifustaceae bacterium | reverse complement strand
GGCGATGATCGCCTCGGTGATAGCGCGGTCTTCGGAGTCGTTCGGGAGATCGCGGATGAAGGAGCGATCGACTTTGAGCGTATCGATGGGGAAACGCTTCAACTGCGCCAGCGACGAGTAGCCGGTGCCGAAGTCGTCGATCGCGAGGCGCACGCCGAGTTGCTTGATCTCCGTCAGCAGTTTTACCGCCCGGTCGGTGTTGTGCATCACCATGCTCTCGGTGATTTCGAGCTCCAGGAGTTCCGGCGCCAAGCCGGTCTCCTTGAGCACCTCGGCGATATCCTTCAGCAGATCCGCATCGGCGAATTGGCGCGGGGAAAGATTGACCGCGATGCAAACCGGCGGCAGCCCCTCGCGCTGCCAGGCAACGTTCTGCGCGCACGCGGTCTGTAACACCCAGCGGCCGATCGGCACGATGAGACCGGTTTCCTCCGCGATCGGGATCAGCTGTGTCGGCGTTACCGAGCCGAGCTCCGGGCTGTCCCAGCGCAGCAGCGCCTCGACGCCGCTGATGCGCCCGGTGGTCAGATCGAGCTTCGCCTGGTAGTGCAGCGATAATTCGTTGCGCTCTTGCGCGTGGCGTAAATTCACCTCGAGCGTCATGCGCTCGAGCGATTGCGTCTTGATTTCCTTGGAATAGAACTGGAAGTTGTTCTTACCTTCCTCCTTGGCGAGATACATCGCCATATCGGCATTTTTCATGAGCGTTTGCTCATCGGTCGCGTCGGCGGGATACATCGAGACGCCGACGCTCGCCGTCACGCGGCATTCCTGGCCGACGATCAAAGCCGGTTTGATCGCAGCGGAGAGAATCTTGCGGGCAACGGTCGCCACCTGATTCGGTTCGTTCACTTCCTGCACCAGCACGACGAACTCATCGCCGCCGAGCCGCGCGACGAGGTCGCTAGCGCGCAGACATTGGCTGAAGCGCGCCGACATCTCCTGCAGCAGTTTATCGCCGGCCTCGTGACCGAGGGTGTCGTTGATGACTTTGAAGCGGTCGAGATCGATGAAGAGCACCGCGAACTTGCGCTCGTAGCGGCGCGCCGATTCGATGGCGAGATTGAGCACCTGGCCGAACATCACCCGGTTCGGGAGCCCGGTCAGGCCGTCGTGCGTTGCCAGGTACTGAATACGCTCTTCGGCGCGCCGGCGCTCAGCTTCGAGGTCGAAATTGTCGAGCGCGAACGCGATGTTCGCCGCCATGCGTTGGAGCAACTTTACGACTTCCTCGTCGAATACGCGCTTCTCGCCGGAGTAGAGAAGCAGCACACCGATGGCTTTACCGGCGCGCACCAGCGGCGCGGCGGCTGCGGTCTTGATGCCGCTGCTGGCGAAGAGGCCATGCCACGGTCGTGTGCGTTCGTCTTTTAGGAAATCTTCGCTGATGCACGGCGCGAGCAGGCGAAACGCCGTGCCGACGAGGCCGCGCCCTTCCGGCGTCGACTCATCGACCGATATGTGCGCGTCGCGCAGTTCTCGCTCATTCGGCCCGCTGATCGCTCCGATGCGCAGGCCCGGGGAGTCGATGCTCGGCGTCAGTATCGCGGCAGTGATGAATTTTCCGCCGTGCACCGCGGCGTCGCATACACGCTGGTACAGCTCCTCGGAAGACTTGGCGTGCATGATCGCTTCGTTGGTTTCGCTTAACGCGGCGAACATGTTGCCGAGCCGGCGTATCGCTCGCTCCGAGCGGATGCGCTGCGAAATGTCGCGCGAGATGCTGACGATCATCCACTTGTCGCCCGCGCGCAGCGCACGCCGGCGCACTTCGACGATGGTTTGCAAACCGTCCTTTTTGCGCCCGCGCATTTCTGTGAGTGTTCCGGCTTCGCCGGCGGCGATCACCTTGTCGTACAGGCGACTCAGCTCCTCGCGGCTGACCATCAATACGTCCTGCGGACCGATTTTCAAATGCTCTTCGTGGGTATAGCCCGCGATCCGGCACGCCGCTTCATTGACGTAGAGAAACCGAATCGTCGCCGGATCGGTCAGGTAAACCATGTCCGGCGACGCGTCGATGGCCGCGCGGAAGCGCAGCAACTCCTCTTCACGCTGCTTTTGCTCGGTGATGTCCTTGCCGATGCCACGGTAACCGAGGAAACGGTTGTGGCGGTCGAACATCGCGGCACCGCTGACGCTCACATAGCGCGACGTTCCGTCGGCGAGCGTGCGGTAGAGCACGACGTCGCGAAACGGCTGACGCTCATCGAGCAACGCGCGGTGCACCGGCCAACCGCCCGGGGTCTTGATGTCGAGACCGATTTCCCAACGCCGCTTGCCGAGAATATCTTCACCGTCCGCGCCTTCGCCCTCGACGACGCCCCGGCTCTCCACATGGGTGAAGCGGAAAAGCTGATCTTGTTCCCAGTACCAGTCGGTGGACAGCTCGAGGAGGTTCTGCTCTCGCCCGTTGTGCCGCGGTGGCGACTCCGGGGTGCTCGACCGTTTTGCCTGGGTCGTCCCTTTTCGCTTCCGTGTCTTTTTCTTGATCTTCATCCGATTCCTTTGCGCCCCAATGGGTCCATACAAAGAATAGTACGCGGCGCGAAACCGGCGCGGACGGACTTGAGTTACCGCACCTCGCGCCGGCGGAGTCGGAGCCGGAGCCTTCGGCCATGCCGGTGGTCCACCAGAATCGTCGCAAGGCTAGTGCATTCGTTCGTGCGGTGGGCACCACCCGTCCTTGGCGCGCGAGCGCGTTTCGCGGATGATTGCCCTCGTGCGAATCGAGCTCATCGCGGTTGGAGGACGGATGCCGGGGTGGGTCCAGGCGGGTTTCGAGGACTACGCCAGTCGATTGCCGCGTCATCTTCGCGTTAGCGTCCGCGAAGTTCCGGCCGGTCGACGGGTCAAGGGGGCGGACATCGCCCGCCTTGTGCGCGAGGAGGGCGAGCGTCTCTGGGCGGCCGTTCCCAGAGACGCTTACGTCATCGCGCTTGATCGCGAGGGTCGGCATCTCGACACCGAGACTCTGGCGCGGGAGCTGAAGGCGATCATGGAGCGCGGCGTGGATGTCGCATTCTTAGTCGGTGGGCCGGAGGGATTGTCGGCGCAGAGTCGAGCACGCGCCTCCGCGCGCTGGTCGTTATCGCGGTTGACGCTGGCCCACCCGTTGGTGCGAGTGGTGTTCGCCGAGCAAATTTACCGCGCCTGGAGCATTCTGAGTAATTTGCCGTACCATCGATGATCCATTGGCGATGATCTATCCGGCGATGATCTATCTGGCCTCCGCCTCGCCCCGCCGTCAGCAGCTCCTACACCAGCTCGGTGTGCACTTCGAAGTGATTGTTCCCAACGTCGCGGAGGAAGCGCGCTTGGACGAATCCCCTCGGGAATACGTCGAGCGCCTCGCTTGCGCCAAAGCACGCGCGGGCGCGGCGATGATGCGCGCGCGTGGATTGCGCACGCTCCCCGTGCTCGGGGCCGACACGGAAGTCGTGCTAGCCGGCGAAATCCTCGGAAAGCCGCGAAATCGCGCGCACGGCATATCGATGTTGCACCGGTTGTCCGGCCGCACCCACGAGGTGTTGACCGCCATTGCGGTCCTCCATCAGGATGCATTAAATCGCTCGATCGTCGAGAGTCGCGTTACGCTCGCGTCGCTTTCCAACGATGAGATCGAGCGCTATTGGGACAGCGGCGAGCCACTCGACAAGGCGGGCGCGTATGCCGTTCAAGGACGGGCGGCGGCGTTTATCGAGCGCATCGAAGGGAGCTATTCCGGGATCGTCGGATTGCCGCTCTTCGAGCTGTCGCGGTTGCTGGAACGTGTCGGCGGGAAATCGACAGGGGCGTAGGGTATGAGCGAAGAGAGCGAGGCGGAGCTTTCGCGAATGCACTTAACGTCAATGGCACTTACTTTAAGCAATAGGACACCCTAACGACCACGGAATCCGCAGATGCACGCAGATGACTCACTGAGATACACGCGGATAACGATAGAATTCTTTGCGTTTATCATTCTGTTGATCTGCGTTCATCTGCGGATT
>JBGPCS010000303.1:0-4012 GCA_041481875.1 Sulfurifustaceae bacterium | reverse complement strand
GCTCGATCTCGCGCGCTATGCCAGCGGTAGCGGGTTCTTGTTGCAGCCGATCGTGATTCTGCTCGATCCGGACAACTCGGCCGATGGCTACGTGCGCGATTGGACGCGCCTCGATGTCGGCATCGCCGTGCATCAGGGTTACGCGTTTCAGTGGTTCATGCTCGCGGCTGCAGTGGTCGTCGCTTACTTTGTCTGGTTGCTGCGCGCATTGACGCGGCGAAGGCGCGGGGGCGCGGTATGAAGCCGGTCGTCGCAGCGCGGCGCCGCGGCGGCTGGATTCTGCTTGCGCTCGCGGCGCTGTTTCTCGCGGGTGTCGCGGCGTCGTACGCGCTCATCGAGAGCGGATGGCATTCGTCGACGACGAAGAACTACGGCGAGCTTGTCGAGCCGGTGCGCCCAATCAGCGACGTCACATTGGCCGATCTTGAAGGCCACTCGATCGCGTTTGCGGCATACCGAGGAAAGTGGACGCTGCTCTACTTCGGTTCGGCCGATTGCCTCAAGCCCTGCACCGACAACCTCTATAAGATGCGTCAAATCACCGCCGCCCAAGGCGGCGAGGCGCATCGCGTGCAACGCGTGCTCGTGGTCACCGATGCCACCGCCCGCGACTGGTTGCGCTATACGCTCATCGACTATCCCGGCACCGACGCGCTCTTCGGCAGCGCGGAGACGATTCGCGAATTGGCGATGCAGTTTCGTCTGGCGGCCGGATCGCCGCTCGAAGGATTGCATCGCGTTTATGTCATCGATCCGCGCGGCAACTTCATGATGAGCTATCCTTCGGACGCCGACCCGCGCCGGATGAACGAGGATTTGACGCTCTTGCTGCGGGCTTCGCACATCGGATGATCATACGAAACAAAAGTAAACCGGCGCGTTTCTTTCGCACGGCGTTGGCCGCGGCGTTCTTCGCTCTTGTAGCGGTCATTTTCGGTTCGTATGTGCGTTTGTCCGAGGCCAACATCGGTTGCCCGGACGGTCCCGCCTGCACCGGGCAGGCGATCGCGCCGGCGAAGATGGAGGACGCGGTGAGAGGGCGCGACGCGAAGCAGCGCCCGTGGAAGGATATGGTGACGCGCTACGTCGCCGGCGCCCTGGGTTTATTGTTGATACGCCTCGCGGTGCTCGGGTGGCAACTGCGCCGTCGCCCGGGGCAGCAAGTCATCATCCCCGTCGTCACGCTGTTTCTCGTTTTTGGGCTCACCGCGGCGAGCGTGTTCACCATCGATTTACAATACAAACCCCTCGTGATGATGGTTCAGTTCCTCGGCGGGCTTGTGATCCTCACGCTGCTCTGGTGGATTGTGTTGCGCGAGCAGCGTCTATTCCGATCGGTCGCGACGAGCCCGGTGATTCGCGCGCTGCGGCGGCGCGCGTTCGTCGCGATGCTCTTCGGTTTGTTAGCGATCACGCTCGGGGCTTGGTCGATGGTGAATTATGCGGGCCCGGCCTGTCCGGATTTTCCCACGTGCCAAGGCGAATATTGGCCCACGGTGGACATCACGGAAGGCTTGGTGCGCTGGAGCGATGAGGGGCTGAGCTACGATCGCACCGAACTGAATCTGAGCGCGGCCGGCGCGATTCATTTCGCGCACCGCTTGGCCGCGCTGATAGCGCTTTTGTATCTCGGTTGGCTGTCGCTGCACGTGGTGCGCGTCGGCATCCAGGAGAGCGTTTGCCGCTATGGTTTGTTGCTGCTCGTGATGTTATCTTTCGCGACCGCGCTCGGTATCATGGAGGCGGTCGGCGGATTGCACTTGTCGGCGGCGGTCGCGCACAGCGCGGCCGCGGTGTTTCTACTGCTCACATTGGTGACGTTTTATCACGTCTTGCGCGCACCGCGCGCCGGAAGATGAAGACATCGACATCGGTTTCAACTCCCTCGCGTTCCTCCCCGCGTAGCGCTCGCGCACTGGCGCGCGAGTACTTTGAGCTGACCAAGCCGCGCGTCGTTGCGTTGATCGTGTTCACCGCGATTGTCGGGATGTTTCTTTCGACACCCGGCTTTTTGCCGCTGGCGCGTTTCATCCTCGCCACGCTTGGCATCGCGTTGGCCGCCGGCTCTGCGGCGGCGTTCAACCATGTGCTGGATCGCCGCGTCGATGCGCAAATGGCGCGTACGCGCGGGCGGCCGCTTCCGACCGGACAATTGAGCACGCGCGAAGCGCTGATCTTCGCCTCGATCCTCGGGATCGTTTCGATGTTGGTCCTCGTCGTCGGCGTGAACGGCTTGACGGCGGCGTTGACGTTCACCTCCCTGATCGGCTACTCGGTGGTGTACACGTTGTACCTCAAGCGCGCGACGCCGCAGAACATCGTCATCGGCGGCGCCGCCGGTGCCGCGCCGCCGGTGCTCGGATGGACCGCTATCACCAACGACGTCGCCGCGGACGCTTTGTTGTTGTTCCTTATTATCTTCATCTGGACGCCGCCGCACTTCTGGGCGTTGGCGCTGTATCGGTGCGAGGAATACGCCAAGGTCGGTATTCCGATGCTACCCGTGACGCACGGGCCCGAGTACACGCGTTTGCAGGTATTGCTCTATACGATACTGCTCGCCGCGGTGACGCTGCTGCCGTTCGCCACTCGCATGACCGGCTGGTTCTATCTCGCCGGTGTGATCGTCCTCGACGCGGCTTATCTGATGTACGCGTGGCGACTCTATAGAAACTACAGCGATGCGCTCGCCCGTCGCGCTTTCCGCTACTCCATTCAGTATCTGGCGCTGCTGTTCGCGCTGCTGCTCATCGACCACTACGCCGTTGCCATCCACGAAGCGTTGCAATCGGCGCTCTACTGATTTCCCGATGGTGGGTTCGTATCGAGCTTTACTTGCCTTCTCCTTGGCACTGACGCTCGCGGCGTGCTCGCCCTCGAAGCCGACGTTCAAGGGCGCGGATATCACCGGCGTCGATTGGGGCGGTGACGTGCGGCTTCAATCGCATACCGGCGAACGCGTTTCCACGTCGAGTTTCCGTGGCAGGTTGCTCATCTTGTTCTTCGGTTATAGTCAGTGCCCCGATGTCTGCTCACCGACGCTCGCGAAGCTCGCAATGCTGCGCAAAGCGTTGCGGCAAGAAGGCGAGCGCGTTCAAGTGGTCTTTATCACCATCGATCCGGCGCACGACACGGTGCAACAACTCGCCGGCTTCGTGCCGAAGTTCGATCGCTCTTTCATCGGCCTTACCGGCGCGCCGGAGGAGATCGCCGCGGCGGCGCGCGAATATAAGATCGGCTACACGCCGAGCGCCGTCGACCCGGCCGCACAAATCGATCATTCGAGCGGTATGTTCGTGAAGGATGCGGCGGGGAAGTTGCGACTCTTGTGGCGGAACGACATCTCGGTGGATGACATGGAGCATGACGTGCGGTTGCTGATGGGAGGATAGGTCGCGCGACGCGCGATCTTGTCGAGTTGTAATAAATATACTTGCGGTTCCCGAACCGCGGTCGGCGTACTTTCTCTTGCTTGTCCAAGAGAAAGTACGCAAAGAGAAGACACCCCGGTCGCAGCGCCCGCACGAAGAACACGTGCGGGTACCCTGCGCTCCTCACCGCTCCCGGACGCTCGCCCAACTCGCCGGCGCGCATAAAGATTACAGCGCGCGCTCGGGCTCGAACACGGTCGAGCGAAAACCACCGGGAGCGGTTGCGGTGCTCGGCTTGCTCTACGGGGATTTAACTGCAACTTCAACTGCAACTGCAACAGAAAAACCTACGAATGTTTAATCTCTCGTGAGTGTAGTTGTTGTTGTGGTTGCTGTTGAAGTTGCAGTTGTTGTTAACCCCCGTAGAGCCAGCCGAGCACCGCAGCCAACCCCGAGAGACTTCGCGAGACGGTGTTCGAGCCCGAGCGCGCGCTGTTGTCTTTATGCGCGCCGGCGAGTTCGGCTCGCGCTCGGGGTTGGCGAGGAGCGCAGGGCACCGCTCGCGTGGTTCTCGCGAGCGGCGCAGCGACCGGGGTGTCTTTTCTTTTGGTGACTTTTCTTTGGACAAGCAAAGAAAAGTC
>JBGPCS010000302.1:0-4020 GCA_041481875.1 Sulfurifustaceae bacterium | reverse complement strand
TAGGGAAGCTCTGAATAAGTCCCCAAAGCTATTTCTCACCGCAAAGGCGCAGAGGACGCAAAGGGTTTTCTCGATAAATCTCATGTTTTTCTTCGCGTCCTTTGCGCCTTTGCGGTGAATGTTCACTTAATCAGAGGTTCCTTAGCGGCTAACGGCTAACATGGCGAGCACGCGCAAAGGGCGGATCATGCTCAAGCTCTACGACAATCTTTCTTCGGGTAACGGCTACAAGGCTCGATTGCTGCTCCATCAGCTCGATGTTCCATACGAGCGAATCGAACTCGACATCGACAAACGCGAAACACGCACGCCCGATTTCCTCGCTAAGAATCCCAACGGGCGCATCCCGACGCTCGAATTGGACGACGGAACGTGTCTGCCCGAATCGAACGCGATTCTCTTCTATCTTTCCGAAGGCACGGCATTCCTGCCGAGCGAGCAACTCGCGCGCGCTCAAGTATTACAGTGGATGTTCTTCGAGCAATACAGCCACGAACCGAATATCGCGACATCGCGTTTCTGGCTAACACACGGGTTCGAGATAACGTCCGAGCGCAAAAGCATGCTGGAAACGAAAAAGAAAGGCGGCAACGACGCGCTCGCCGTCATGGAGCAGCACCTGGCGCGGCGACAATTTTTCGTTGCCGAGCGTTACACCATCGCCGATATCGCCCTTTACGCCTACACCCACGTCGCCGAGGAAGGGGGGTTTACCCTCGAGCCATACGCGGCGATCCGTGCGTGGCTCGCACGTGTGGCGTCGCAACCGCGGTACATCCCGATCACGCGCGGATGACCCCTACTTCGCGAACGCTCTGGCGGATAGATAGGCGCCGATCACGATCAGCGCGCCGCCGACCCATTCTTTCGCGCCGACGGCTTCGTCGGTCAGCAGCTGCTGCGATAGCGCGCCGGCGACCAACTCGACGAGCGTAATCACCGCCGAGCGATAGACTGGAAGGTGGGTGACGCCGTACTGGATCAGCAGCGTCATCGCGAGAATTCCTAAAATCCCGAGCATGACGGCGCTGCCGAATGTCGCGAACGATATTTGCGGAACCGGTGCGCCGGAGAGCGCGATCATCGCGAGCGCGATCGCCGCCACACCGGCCCACACGCAGAAGAGCTTAAGCGCGACCGACGTGTCCTGCGTCGCGCGCGTCGCGGTGTTCGAAAGCGCGAATGCGAGCCCGGAGCTGAGCGCAAACCAATCGGCGTTGGAGTCCGGCCACGGAACGCGAATCGCGGGATTCCACAACATGACGAGCGCACCCATCATGGCGATCCCGAGGCTCGCGAACGCCGTACGCGAGATGCGCTCGCCGAGGAGCCACCGCCCCATCAACGTCGCCCACAGCGGTGAAAGGTAGAACAGCAACAGTACCCGCAATATGTTGCCTTCGAGCACGGCTTGGACGAACGCAACGTTGGTCCAACCGGCGGACAACATAAGTACCGCGAGCCAACCGGGCGAGCGAGTCAGTTGTGGAATGAAACGGAGCAAGAACGGGAGGGCCGCAAGGAGCGCGGCGCCGTAGACAATCAGCGTCAGCCACACGCCCTGCAGTCCTTGATGCTCCAGCAGGCGCATCGGGTACCACACGATGCCCCAGAGAACCGCGCCGAGAAAAACCGCCCCCGACGGGTAAAACGGCTGCGTTCGGTTGGAGGACATTGCCGGCTGGCTTATACTTCCGTTTCCCTAGAACCCATCGCCTTCATGAACGCGCGCCTTGCCGGTTTACACTCTTACCCGTTTCAAAAACTGACCGCACTGCTCGAAGGTGTCACCCCGCCTAAGGACAAGTCTCCGATTCGGTTGTCGATCGGCGAGCCGCAGCATGCCGCACCCGGTTTCGTTTTGGAAGCGCTGGCGAAAAACTTGTCGAGCCTTTCCACGTATCCCGCGACAAAGGCGTCGCCGGAACTGCGGCGCAGTATCGCCGGCTGGGCGAATCGGCGTTTCAAACTCGATCGCACACCACTCGATCCGGAGCGGCACGTCCTCCCGGTCGCCGGCACGCGCGAGGCGCTCTTCTCCATCGCGCAGGCCAGGATAGACCTCAATGCGTCGCGTTCGCCCGTCGTGGCGATGCCCAATCCGTTTTATCAGATATACGAAGGCGCGGCGCTGCTCGCGGGCGCGCGGCCGTACTACTTGAACACGCTCGAAGGGAACGGCTACCGCGTGGATTTCGCCGCTGTACCCGAGCACGTCTGGCAGCAAGTGCAGCTCGTGTATTTGTGTTCGCCCGGCAATCCGACCGGCGCGGTCATGAACGCCGAAGACTGGAAACTCGCGATCGAGTTGTCGCAGCGCCACGACTTCCTCATCGCTTCGGATGAATGCTATTCCGAAATCTACTTCGACGAAGCTCGTCCGCCTATCGGTCTCTTGGAGGCGGCGCAGAGCGCCGGAATCAGCGACTACAAGAACTGTCTCGCGTTCCATTCGCTTTCGAAGCGCTCCAACCTGCCCGGGCTGCGCTCCGGGTTCGTCGCGGGAGATCCGATCGTCATCGACCGATACTTCCAGTATCGAACCTATCATGGCTGCGCCCTACCTCCCCCGACGCAGGCGGCGAGCGTCGCCGCGTGGGATGACGAAACCCATGTGCGCCAAAACCGCGAGCTATACCGCGCTAAGTTCGAGGCGGTGCTGAAAATACTGAAGGGCGTATTGCCCGTCGATTGGCCCGACGCCAGCTTTTACTTATGGCCGCGGACTCCGATCGACGACCGTACGTTCGCGCGCGACCTCTACGCCCGCGAGAACGTGCTGGTGCTACCCGGCAGCTACCTTTCGCGCGAGACGGACGGAATCGACCCGGGCGCAAAGCGTCTGCGCATCGCATTGGTGGCGCCTCTGGAAGAATGCATTTCCGCCGCGACGCGCATCCGTCACTACATCGAGTCAATATAGAAACGCCGAGCAACCACATGAGCGATATAGAAAGAATAATTACCGACGCCTACGAGAACCGCTCCCTTCTCTCTGCGAAGAAGGCGCCCGCGAAGGTCAAGCAGGCGGTGGAAAAGGCCATCGCGATGCTCGATGCCGGCAAAGCGCGCGTGGCGCAGAAGCGCGACGGCCGCTGGATCGTCAACGAATGGTTGAAGAAAGCGGTGTTGCTGTATTTCCGCCTGCACGATAACGCCGCGATGCGCGGTGGACACACCAACTACTGGGACAAAGTGCCGACCAAATTCGGCCGCTATAAGCCGCAGGACTTTCGCAAGGCCGGATTTCGCGTGGTCCCGCCGGCGACGGTACGCCGCGGCGCCTATATCGCGCCGAGCGTCGTACTCATGCCTTCTTACGTGAACATCGGCGCTTATGTCGACGAAGGAACCATGGTAGATACTTGGGCGACCGTGGGCTCGTGCGCACAGATCGGCAAGAACGTGCATCTCTCCGGAGGGGTCGGCATTGGCGGCGTGCTCGAACCGCTGCAGGCGACACCGACTATCATTGAAGACAACTGCTATATCGGAGCTCGCTCGGAGGTCGTCGAAGGCGTGGTGGTCGAAACCGGCTCCGTCATCTACATGGGGGTCTACATCACTCAGAGCACGCGCATCTACGATCGCGCGACCGGCGAGATCAGTTACGGAAGAATCCCCGCCGGCTCGGTGGTCGTCTCCGGCAGCTTGCCCTCCGCCGATGGGAAGTACAGCTTGTATTGCGCCGTCATCGTCAAGCAGGTCGATGAACGAACTCGGAGCAAAGTCGGGATCAACGAGCTGCTGCGTGACGTTTGATTCGAACAGTTGGAGTCTGAAATTGCGAATTTCTATCATTTGCAACAGTCCATTGGAGCGATGATCGATAAGACGCTTGATCTAGCGAAGGAGCTGATACGCCGCCCTTCGGTGACTCCACGAGACGAAGGCTGCCAAGAAATCGTGGCGGCGCGGCTTGAGGCGCTTGGCTTCGTTGTCGAGCGCTTACGTTTTGGCGACGTCGACAATCTCTGGGCGCGGCACGGAACGGCGGCGCCGCTGGTCGTGTTCGCCGGC
>JBGPCS010000301.1:0-4021 GCA_041481875.1 Sulfurifustaceae bacterium | reverse complement strand
AGCTCGGCGACGAAGTCGAGGTCATGGTGCTCGATATCGACACCGAGCGCCGCCGCATTTCGCTCGGCATGAAACAATGCCAGCCGAACCCGTGGCAGGAATTCGCGGCGAACCACAACAAGAACGAACGCGTCAAGGGTAAGATCAAATCGATTACCGACTTCGGCGTGTTTGTCGGCCTCGAAGGCAGCATCGACGGGCTCATTCACCTTTCGGACCTTTCGTGGAACCGTCCCGGCGAAGAAGCGGTGCGCGACTACAAGAAGGGCGATGAGGTGGAGGCGATCATTCTCGCGATCGACGCCGAGCGCGAGCGCATCTCGCTTGGCATCAAGCAAATCGAAGGCGATCCGTTCTCGGCTTACGTGGCTGCCAATGGCAAGGGGGCGATCGTCAAGGGTGTCGTCACCAGTGTTGAAGCCAAGGGCGCGGTGATCAAGCTTGGCGACGATATCGAAGGATACCTGCGGGCTTCCGAGCTGGGTCGAGAGCGCGTCGAAGACGCGCGCACGGTGCTCAATGACGGCGATGCGGTAGAGGCGAAGATCACCACGATCGATCGCAAGAACCGTAAAATTTCGCTGTCGATTCGCGCGAAGGACATCGAAGAGGAAACCGAAGCCGTACAAGAGTACTCGCGCAAGGCCGCCGCGAGCGGTGGCTCGAGTCTCGCCAGCAAGCTCAAGGAAAAACTCGACGCCCAGGGCGACCCGGAATAGTGGCGAACACGCCCAATCGCGTTTGTACCGACAAGCGCATACGCGGGCTGGGGATGATCGAAATCGCTGACGCTTCGCCACGTACGGCGTGCGAGCGATGCACGAGTAACGACAGAGATCGGCTTGCAATCGGTGGTCGGCTTTTCTATAGATAGGAAATGACCAAGTCGGAACTTATTACTGCCATCGCGGGCACGCAGCCGCAGCTCGACTATCGAGACGTTGAGCTTGCCGTGAAAGAGTTGCTCGAGCAGATGTCTGCGGCGCTCGCCGCCGGGGAGCGTATCGAGGTACGCGGCTTCGGGAGTTTCTCGTTGCACTATCGCCCGCCGCGCATCGGCCGCAATCCGAAGACCGGCGCCGCCGTGCACGTTCCGGACAAGTTCGTTCCGCACTTCAAGCCCGGTAAAGAGCTACGCGAGCGCGTCGATACCGCACCGCGCTGACGGCGTGTTGAAAAAGTCCTTCCGTGGGCTTCTTCAACTCACGAGACGCGGCGGATGTTCGCGCCTCGCGCCGCACCACCCTGTGCGGCACTAGCGGGCTATTTTTCAACGGCCTGCCAGGGTGTTCCCCCGCGCTGGTTGGCCCGGGGAAACGAACGGCACGGGTTGCCCGATGCCGTTTTTTTATGGGCTGAGGACTCGCGCCGGCGCGCGGCGCAAATTGGAGGGGGCATGAAACGCGTCTTCTATCTCGTCGTCATTGTCGTAACCCTGCTGTTCGGCGTCACCTTCGCTCTGCAAAATCGACAGGACGTCGCCCTCGCTTACTATTTCGGACTGCATTGGCACGGCGCCCTTTCGCTCGCGCTGCTCGCGACGCTCGCCATCGGTATCGGCGTCGGGTATCTCGCCGGTTTGCGCATGGTTGTTCGCATGCAGCGGCAGCTGGTGCAGGCGCGCAAGGAGGTGCGCCAAATCGAGCAAGAAGTGATGAACTTGCGAGCCTTGCCCATCAAAGATGTCATTTAGCGCGTCCGACCTTCTCTGGTTGCTGCTGCCGGTCGCGGCGGTCTCCAGCTGGTTCGTCGCGCGCTTGGACGTGCGGCGGCAGGCCGCCAAGTCGTTCGATCTGCCGTCGGCGTACTTCAAGGGTCTCAACTTCCTGCTCAACGAACAGCCGGACAAGGCCATCGAGATCTTCATTCAAGTCCTCGAGGTGAATTCCGAGACGGTGGAAACCCATTTGGCGCTCGGCAACCTGTTCCGGCGGCGGGGGGAGGTCGAGCGCGCCATTCGCATCCATCAGAATTTGATCGCGCGGCCGACGCTGAATCGCGAGCAGCGCACGCATGCGTTGCTCGAGCTGGGGCAAGACTATTTCAAGGCAGGACTGTTCGACCGCGCGGAAAATTTATTCCTCGAGCTCGCAGAGGTAAGAGCGCACAGCGAACAGGCGTTGCGGTTGCTGCTCAACATTTATCAGCAAGAAAAGGAATGGGACAAAGCGATCCAAACCGGTCGCAAGCTCGCGCGCGCGTCCGGCAAGCGCATGGAGGATGTCATCGCGCAGTATTACTGTGAACTGGCGGAGCAGGCCGTCGCAAAGCAAAACGTTCCGGCCGCGCGGGATTACCTACGTCAAGCACTGGCGGCCGACGGAAATTGCGTCCGCGCGAGCATCGTACTCGGCGATCTTGAGGCGCGCGAAGAGAAGTACCGCGAGGCGATCGAAGCTTGGCAACAAGTAGAAGATCAGGATGCGCACTACTTCGGCGAAGTCGCCGGCCGCATCGCGGATGGGTACCGGCGACTAAACGACGAGCAGGGGCTGTACGAATTTTTCAACGGCGCGTTGAAGCGCCACGCGGCCGTGGCGATAACGCTGACGTTCGCCGACATCGTGAAACGACGCGATGGCGCCAAGGCGGCCGAGAAATTCATCGTCGAGTCGCTGCGTCGCCAGCCGAACGTGCACGGGCTGCATCATCTGATCGAGATTAATCTGGAACAGGCGCAAGGGACGGCGAAAGCGGATTTGATGCTGCTCAAGGGCATCATCGAGGAGTTGCGCCAGCAGCATCAGGGCTACGCGTGTGAGCAGTGTGGCTTTAAGGGGCGCGCGCTTCATTGGCTGTGTCCGAGCTGCTCGCGCTGGAATAGCATCAAGCCGGTGGTGGAGGAATAGCGTGCATAGGCCCCGCGTCATCGTTGCGCTCGACTATTCCTCGGCCGACGAAGCTTCCGATTTTGCCGCACAAGTGAGCCCCGATAAGTGCCGACTCAAAGTTGGACTCGAGCTCTATACCGCCGCCGGGCCGGATTTCGTCCGGCAGCTCGTGGGGCGCGGATTCAAGGTATTTCTGGATCTCAAGTTTCACGACATTCCGAACACCGTGGAGCGCGCGTGTCGGCAAGTGGCCGATCTCGGCGTGGATCTCCTGACGGTGCACGCGCTCGGCGGACGCGCGATGCTGCAAGCGGCGCGGCGCGGGGTCGGTGAAGCCGGCGACCGGCCGCGTGTTATCGGCGTGACGCTGTTGACCAGCTTCGGGCCGGCCGACACGCGCGAAGTCGGAATCGACGGCGACATCGGTACGCGCACGCTCGCGCTGGCGGAGCTCGCGCGCGGAGCGGGTCTCGACGGCGTCGTGTGCGCGGCGACGGAGGCGCGGGCGCTGCGCCGACATTTTGGTTCGGATTTTCTCCTCGTTACGCCGGGCATCCGACCCGCGGGGAGCGCCGCCGGCGATCAGCGACGCGTGGCAACGCCGGCGGAGGCGCTCGCGAACGGTGCGGATCTGTTGGTCATCGGGCGACCGATCACCCAGTCGAACGATCCGGTTGCGGCGCTGGCCGGCGTCGAGCGCGAGATCGCTTCTTTTCGCTAACCGGGACACTACAGCGGCGCGCGGGGTCTTGCTACCATGCGCCCCGTCAGCCAAGCGCCCGCGACGACAACCACATGCTATCGGCACTGCTGCGCAACATCCGCGACACCCGGGTTCTGGTTGTCGGCGACGCGATGCTCGATCGCTATTGGTACGGCGGTGTCGAGCGCATTTCGCCGGAGGCGCCGGTTCCGGTCGTCGCCGTATCGCGCGCCGACGAGCGCCCCGGGGGTGCCGCGAACGTCGCGCGCAACGTGCGCGCGCTCGGCGCCAATTGCCGGTTGTTGTCGATCACGGGCGACGACGCCGACTGGGCGGACAGATATCTGCTCTGCGAGCACGTCGTGGACCCCGTGAGCGCCCGTTCGCGTCAGCGGTTCGAGGCGATTGCACGGTTCATCCGCGACCTGGTGGCGCACCGCTGGGTGAAGACGCGCCTGGCACGCGAGCAGGCCAACCCCAAGCGCGT
>JBGPCS010000300.1:0-4029 GCA_041481875.1 Sulfurifustaceae bacterium | reverse complement strand
TTTGCGTCCTCTGCGCCTTTGCGGTGAGAAATAGCTTTGGGGACTTATTCAGAGCGTCCCTAAGGAACCTTATGATTAAATCCCTCTCCCTCCGGGAGAGGGTCCGGGTGAGGGGCGGCGGTGCAAGAAATCGCGCTGCTTCCCTCACCCCAACCCCTCTCCCGGAGGGAGAGGGGAAATAAATCTGAGATTCCCCTGATGTGCTTTCGTCCCGCGCGCCCGGTTTCGACTTCGACTAATAAGGTCTAGAGAGTATACTTCGCCACCCACTCGACCCGTACTTCCCATGCAGTCCGCGCGCGATCTTTTTTCCTACCGTAAATATTGGGCGAAACGCTTCGGTACCGCGCCGTTCCTGCCCATGTCGCGCGCGGAAATGGACGCGCTCGGTTGGGATTCGTGCGACGTCGTTTTGGTGACAGGCGATGCCTACGTCGACCATCCGAGCTTCGGCATGGCGCTGGTCGGTCGGCTGCTCGAAGCGCAGGGGTTTCGCGTCGGCATTCTCGCGCAGCCGGATTGGCAGAGCGCGGAACCCTTCGAAGCGCTCGGCCGGCCGAATCTATTTTT
Source organism: Sulfurifustaceae bacterium (assembly GCA_041481875.1). Lineage (GTDB taxonomy): Bacteria > Pseudomonadota > Gammaproteobacteria > Acidiferrobacterales > Sulfurifustaceae > JACQFZ01. The sequence continues at coordinate 3,459 of JBGPCS010000300.1, read as the reverse complement.
CGGCATCACCGCCGGGAACATGGATTCGATGGTCAATCGCTACACGGCCGACCGCAAAATCCGCTCCGACGACGCGTATACGCCGGGCGACGTCGCCGGCAAGCGGCCGGATCGATCCGTGATCGTGTACGCGCAGCGTGCGCGCGAAGCATTCACTGAAGTTCCGATCGTCATTGGCGGCATCGAAGCGTCGCTGCGCCGCATCGCGCACTACGATTATTGGTCGGATAAGGTGCGCCGTTCGATACTTGTCGATGCGAAAGCGGATCTACTGATCTACGGCAACGGCGAGCGCCAGATCAGCGAAGTCGCGCATCGTCTCGCCGCCGGCGAATCGATCGCGTCTATCGCCGACGTGCGCGGGACAGCATTCGCCCGTAAAGGCGTTCCGGATGATTGGACGGAGATCGACAGCACCCAAGTCGACCGGCCTGGTGCGCTCAATCCCCCGGTCAATCCTTACGCCACGGAAGAGGAGATGCGCACGCCCACACTAACCAACTCCCTCTCCAAAGTCGAAGAAGAGTGTGCGCAAGCACGCTTCGGCTCGCCCCCTTCTCCCCCCGGGAGAAGGGATGGGGATGAGGGAGTGAAGCAGCATTTGCTTCACCGGGAGAGGGCCGGGGTGAGGGAGCAGCGTCAGGAAATTCCGGGGCGGCCGTCCCTCACCCCTACCCCTCAGGATCGCTCCCGACGTCCTGCCTCCCGCGATCTTAGTGCATCCTGCACGTCACCGAAGGGAGAGGGGATTGAAATTAAAGTGATTCGTTTCGAGCCTCGGCGTCCCAAGCTCGACCCGACTCGCAGCGTCATTCGGCTCCCGAGCTTCGAGCAGGTCGCGAACGATCGCGTGCTGTATGCGCATGCGTCGCGCATCCTTCACGTCGAATCCAATCCCGGCAACGCGCGCGCCCTGGTGCAGCGCCACGGCGATCGCGACGTGTGGCTCAATCCACCGCCGATTCCCCTGACGACGGAGGAGATGGATGCGATCTACGAGCTGCCGTATCAACGCCGCCCGCATCCGTCGTACGCTGACGCGAAAATTCCGGCGTACGAGATGATCCGGTTCTCGATCACGATCCAGCGCGGATGTTTCGGTGGCTGCACCTTTTGCTCCATCACCGAGCACGAAGGGCGGATCATCCAGAATCGCTCGGAAGATTCCGTCATCCGCGAAATCGAAACCGTGCGCGACACGGTGCCGGGTTTCACCGGTGTCATCTCCGATCTCGGCGGACCGACTGCCAATATGTATCGCATTCACTGCAAGAGCCCCGAGATCGAATCGGCATGCCGCTTGCCGTCGTGCGTCTATCCGGACGTCTGTCAGAATTTGAAAACCGATCACACACCGCTCATTCAACTATATCGTCGCGCGCGGCAAGTTCCGGGCGTGAAGAAGGTATTGATCGCGTCGGGCATACGCTACGACCTCGCGATCGAGTCGCCCGCGTATGTGAAAGAGCTTGCGACGCACCACGTCGGCGGCTACTTGAAGATAGCGCCCGAGCACACCGAGCAGGGGCCGCTGTCAAAAATGATGAAGCCCGGGGTCGACAGTTATTACCGCTTCAAAGAGTTGTTCGACAAGTATTCACAGGCGGCGGGTAAGAAGCAGTATCTCATTCCGTATTTCATCGCCGCGCATCCTGGCACGACCGACGCGGACATGGTCGAGCTCGCGCTCTGGCTCAAGAAAAACGGATTTCGCGCCGATCAAGTGCAGGCGTTTCTTCCCTCGCCGATGGCGACGGCGACCGCGATGTACCACACCGGCAAGAATCCGTTGCGCAAAGTGACCGCGGTCTCCGAAGAAGTGCGCGTGGCGAAAGGATTGAAGCAGCGGCGGCTGCATAAGGCGTTCTTGCGCTATCACGACCCAAACAATTGGCCGCTGCTACGCGAGGCGTTGCAGCGCATGGGCCGCGCCGATCTGATCGGCAACAGCAAGAAGCATCTCATCCCCGCCTGGCAACCGGCCGGCACCGGCGATAGCCCCGAAGGCAAGCGCGCACGCAACGCCGGCTTTCGCACGCAACACACCGGGCTCCCGCCGCTGCCGCGCGGCGCGAAGCCGGCGCGCAAGCACACCGCGTCCCCGTCGCGTCCTCGTCGCGGGTCGACTCGCCCATCCTGAGGAGCGGTTTCGTCTATGCTTCTCAGAGCATGGACTCAAAGGTTACGGTGCGGGGAGACGTAAGGCGCACACCGGCGCATGTGCTGATCGTCGACGACGCGCCGGGCGTCGCCGACGTGCTCGGGATCAAGCTCGAGCGCGAGGGTTACGTCGTCGCCTTCGCCGATAGCGCGGCGCACGCCACCGAAGCGCTCGAATCGCACGAGTTCGATCTCATCCTCCTCGACATTCAGCTTCCCGACGGCAGCGGCTTGGACCTGCTCAAGCAAATGCGCCTGCGGCGCTCGCTGCTCGATACGCCGATCATCATGATTTCCGGGCTCGACCAGACCGACGACGTCGTCGCGGCGCTGCGCGATGGGGCGAACGATTACATCACGAAGCCCTTCGATCTGGCCGTCGCGGCCGCGCGCATTCGCACGCAAATCGCGCTCAAGCGACTCAAGGAAGTGAACGACCATTTCCTGCGCATCGCGAGCCACGACTTGAAGAAGCCGCTGCTGGTGATGCTCGATGTGGCCCGGCAGCTGCGCAAGGAATATCCGGTGGGTAGCCCGGTGGTCGATGAAGTGCATTCATCGCTCGCGTTTCTGATCGAGTCGGGTGAATTCATGCACACCATCATCAGCGATTTGCTCGATCTCGGGGCGCTGCGCGATCAGAAGCTTCGCCTCACGCGGCGCCCGACCGACTTCGGCGCGGTCGTGCGTCTCGCCGTCGCGCGCAATACGCCCTACGCGAAGAGCAAGGGCGATGAGTTGCGCATGGATTTCGCGCGGGATCTACCGAATATTCAGGTCGACGATGGGCGCGTCATGCAGGTGCTCGAAAACCTGATCGGCAACGCCATCAAATTTTCTCCGCCGGGCAGCACGACCTCGCTGCGCACGACGCGTGACGGCGATTGGATCGTCTGCGAAATATCCGACACCGGGCCGGGCATCCCGGCAAAAGAGATGGAACTATTGTTCAAGGAGTACGCGCGCCTGAGCAACGCGCCAACCGGTGGAGAGAAAAGTACCGGCTTGGGCCTGTCGATCTGCCGCGAGCTCGTTTTGCTCCACGGCGGAGAAATCGGCGCACGCAACAACCCCGGCAGCGGCGCCACGTTCTGGTTTCGATTGCCGATCAAGTGAGTTAGGGGAGTTTCGAACGATTAAAATGTAGGACGCGCCATGCGCAGTGTTTAGATTGGTTAAGGAAGCTCTGAATAAGTCCCCAAAGCTATTTCTCACCGCAAAGGCGCAGAGGACGCAAAGGGTTTTCTCGATAAATCTCATGTTTTTCTTCGCGTCCTTTGCGCCCTTTGCGGTGAATGT
>JBGPCS010000299.1:0-4038 GCA_041481875.1 Sulfurifustaceae bacterium | reverse complement strand
AATATGCCATGGCCAAGATGGCCGGCGAAATTTTATGCGCCAATATGAATCGCGCCGATGCCGATCTTCGCGTCATCGTTAGCCGATTGCCGCGCCTCCTGACGGATCAAACCGCGACCGTGCCACCGGTCGAGGCCGGCGACCCTTTGGAAATCATGCTGCCGATCGTTCGCCGCGTGCAGGCGCCGCCGTCAGCCTGATGGCGGCCCGTTCGCAACGGTCGGCGGCGACCCCTAGCGACGCGCGCCCGGATGACTCACACTTGCGGCTTCGAACCAACTTATGCCACGCGCCCTGATGACATATTGCTGGGTTCCGACTTAAGGGCGCTATGCTATTTAACTCCTACGAGTTCATCTTCGCGTTTCTGCCGCTGACCATCGCCGTCTTCTATGTGCTCGGCGCCTTTTCGCGCGCGTGGTCGTTGCGCTGGCTGATCCTCGCGTCGTTTTTCTTTTACGCGTGGTGGCGACCGCTGAACGTATTGCTGATCGCGCCGTCGATTCTCGTCAACTTCGCGCTGGCGCGGATGCTCCTGCGTCTGGGCGACGATGCGCAACGACGTCGCGCGCGCACCGCGCTTCTCGTCGTCGGCATTGCGTTCAACATCGTGTTTCTCGGTTACTTCAAGTACACCAACTTTCTCGGCAACACCATCAACGACGTATTCGGAGCAAATCTGATATTGACGCAGATCATTCTGCCGCTTGGTCTGTCCTTCATCACGTTTCAGAAAATCGCCTTTCTGATCGACGTCCATTCGGGGCGTATCAAGTCGTTCACGCTTCGGGACTACTGCCTGTTCGTACTGTTTTTCCCGCAACTGATCGCCGGCCCGATCGTGCACTACCGCGAGATGATGCCGCAGTTCCACGATACGACGTCTCGCTTCGACAAACAGAACTTCGCCGTCGGCCTGACGCTGTTCTTTTTCGGACTGTTCAAGAAAGTAGTGCTGGCGGACAACATCGCGCTCCTGGTAACGCCGATTTACGAACACGCGACCGCGGGCCAAAGCACGTCGCTGCTGATGGCGTGGATGGCGGCGATCGGCTTCACGTTGCAAATCTACTTCGATTTTTCCGGCTACACCGACATGGCGCTCGGCGCGGCGCGCTGCTTCGGCATACGCCTGCCGCCGAATTTCAATTCACCGCTCAAGGCGTCGAGCATCATCGACTTTTGGCTGCGCTGGCACATGACATTGACGCGTTTCCTGACGGCGTACATTTACAATCCGCTGGTGCTCGCGCTGACGCGGCGCCGCCTCGCCGCCGGACGTCCGGGCTTCAGCGCGAAGCACGCTACGGTCGGCGCGTTCGTCCAACTGCTGATGTTCCCGACGCTCATGACCATGTTCATCTCCGGATTTTGGCATGGCGCCGGCTATCTGTTCGTCGTGTGGGGCCTGTTGCACGGGACGTATCTCACCATCAACCACGGTTGGCGCGTCATCGCGTCGAAACTGTGGCCCGACAAAGCGCGCTACGCGCGCATCATGAATCCGGTGGGGCTGGTACTGACGTTCGTGGCGGTGGCGACGTCGATGGTCTTCTTCCGATCGGCGACGATGCCGGCTGCGGTCAACGTGGTGAAAGGTATGATCGGTTTGAACGGCATTGCGTTGCCGCAGGCCATTTACGAAGGTCTCGGATCGATCGCCGGCATCTTGGCCGCGCTCGGCGTGGTTCCCGAAGCGGGGAGCGGTCGAGACTTCATCATGCTGATATTTTTGCTACCGGTGCTCCTGATCATCGCACTCGCTTGCCCGAACACGCTGCAGATGTTGGCTCGCTACGAACCCGCGCTCGGCGTGAAGGCGCCGACTCCGAGCACCGGCCCGCGCATCACCGAATGGAATGCGTCGGTACCGTGGGCAATCGGAGTTTCGATCATCGTCGCGGTCGGAATCATTTCCCTCGGCGGTCAGAGCGAATTCCTATACTGGCAATTCTAGAGAAACTCTGACCAACTTATGATTATTTACCGCCAAGGACGCGAAGGACGCCAAGGAATCGAACGGAGAACAAAAAACCCCTTAGCGTCCTTCGCGTCCTTGGCGGTGAAAAACTAATATTTCAGAGTCTCCCTAGTTTCTGCGATCGCCGGCAACAGCTTGCGGCGTTACACGACAGCCTTGCGACAATAAAATGCCTCGGCGTAACCGCTCGGCGAATTCGCCTCGACGCCGCGCAGCCGCATTAGCGCGTTGAACGTGTCCTCGGTGAACCACTGCTTGTCGCGCTGGCTCGCGAAACACTCCACGATCGTCGCGACCTTGCGACGGCGGGTTTCATGCGACAGCGGCACGAAGAAATTCGGCGTGCCCATGTCGCCGTCGTACTTCGGAATCTCGTACTCGAGAATAAAGTGATTGCGAAACGTATTCCACGTCAGATCCGAGACCACTCGGTGATCCTGATGTAAATCGTGGCGGGTGTGGGTCAGTATCAAATCCGGATCGATCTCCTGCTTGAGTTGCTCGAAGTATTCCTTGATTTGCGCGCCCACGAACGGGAAAAAACCATTACGGAAATCCTTGACGACGATCGTCCGGTCGCGCACACGTTCGAGAAAGCCCTCGGCGCTGCGCCGCGCCTCCGCTTCCCGCACCGTCGAAGAGCTCAACACCACCCACTGCACGCGCAAGGTTGGATATTGTTCGGCGAGGTGCAGCAACGTGCCGCCGCAGCCGATCTCGATATCGTCGCAGTGCGCGCCGAGACAGAGCAGCGTCTTCAGCGGCCGTGCGGGCGTGCCGAGCGTGAGTTCCAGCATGCAGGCTTACCGCGCCGCGATTCCGAACCGCCGACGCCGACGCGCCGGTCGCGAACATCCGCTTCGATCATTTTTTCCACACCGTCCACGGCGTGTCGCCGCGCGCGTACATGTTGTCGAAATTGATCTTCTCCTTGAACGTATCCATCGCCGCCCAAAATCCGCTGTAGCGGTGCGACATCAGCCGGCGCGCGGCAATCAGCCGCTGAAACGGTTGCTCCACGAGCTCCTCGCCGTCTTTCATATAATCGAAGATCTCGCGGCGAAAAACAAAATACCCACCGTTGATCCAATAGTCGGTATCGCGCACATGCTGAATGTCGCTCACATACCCTTTCGCATCCAGGTGCACGCCGTGAAACGTTTGCGACGGCCTGACACTGACGAAGCTCGCGATCGCATCGTTCCGTTTGAAGTCGTCGATGTAGTCATTGAGCGGAAGGTCCGACAGGCCGTCGCTGTAGTTCGCGAGGAAAAGCGCTTCGCCGTCGAGATGACGCTGCACCGCCTTCAGACGCTGGCCGATATTGGAGTTGAGTCCGGTGTCGACGAAGGTAATCCGCCAACTGTCGATGTCGCTGCGCTCGAGCTGGATCTTTTTGCCGCCCTCGCTCATCGTAAAATCGTTCGACAAGCATTCGTTGTACGTCAGAAAAAAGTCCTTGATGAGGTCGCCGCGATAGCCGAGGCACAGGACAAAGTCGGTGTGTCCGAAGTGCGCGTAGTACCGCATGAGGTGCCAGACGATCGGGCGGTAACCGATATTCACGAGCGGCTTCGGAATGGTTTCGGAATGCTCGCGCAGGCGCGTACCCAGGCCTCCACAAAACAACACCACCTTCACGGCGACACTCCCGAGACGTTGTTCATCGGAGCAACGCCCGTGGCCGTTTGCCCGCGCGGCACGCGATTGCCACGGTGGCCCACGAACATGCGCACGCCGCGACCGTCAAACACGCCAGAAAAATTCGCCATCGATCTGATGCGTGCGGATGAGGAATTCCAGCTGCTTCAGGCGCGTGAACGGACGGAATTCGAAAATCTCCTTCGGCATCTCGATCCGCTCGAAGACCTCCCGCAACTGCGCCGCACCGGTGCGCGCGGTCCAAGCACAGCGGAAACCCGGCAATTGGCGGTGGATCTTATCGAAGGTAACGCGATAGCTGCGGTTGTCGCCGCCGCTCGAGCCCAGCGTGACTTCACAGCCGGGAAACGTGTTGCCGACGATCTCGGCAATCTCGCGCACCCGGTAGTTGTCTT
>JBGPCS010000298.1:0-4049 GCA_041481875.1 Sulfurifustaceae bacterium | reverse complement strand
GGCGCGTCGCGCCTCGCCGTCATCGGGTTGGTGTCGGGCACATTAACGTTTCTGTTGTACGGTTTGGCTTCTTCGGGATGGATGATGTACGCGTTAATCATCTTCAATCTGCCGGCGTATACGGTGGTACCGGCCATTCAGAGCATGGTGTCCGGTGCCGCCGACGCGAAGACGCAAGGCCAAACGATGGGCGCCGTTGCCTCCCTGACCAGTTTGGCGTCGGTGCTCGCGCCGATGATCGGCGCACCGCTGCTCGGCGCCGTTTCGCATCTTCCGATCGACGATTGGCGGGTCGGCGCACCTTTTTTCTTCTGCGCCGCGCTGCAGTGCATGGCGACGCTAATGGCGCTACGTCACTTTCGACGCCATTCCCGCGAGACGACGCGTGTCTCGTCGCCAAAGACGGAAGGGACGTGACCCGCGATGTACGCGACTAGGTTGTGACGGGAGTCAGCATCGAATGGAATTCAGAAAGTTGGGCCGCTCGAACATTTCCGTGTCCGCGCTTTCGCTGGGATCGTGGCTCACCTTCGAATATATCGATGAAGCGGACGCGCTGGCAGTGGTCGCGCGCGGCATTGAGGGGGGCATCAATTTACTGGATGACGCGCGCTACGACGACAGAACCGGCAACGCGCCGCTCGCCACCGGCTATTCGGAAGTTGTGTTCGGCCGGCTGTTGCGCAAAGGCGGATGGAAACGCGCAGACCTGGTTATCGCGAACAAGCTCTGGCACGAGTTCTATCCGAAGCAGGACCTCGCCGATGAGTTAGCGGGCTCGCTGTCGCGGCTGCAGATGAGCTACTTGGATATTGTTTACAGCGCGGAGCTACCGGATTCCTTGCCGCTGATTGAGATGCTCCAGCAAATCGATCGGCTCATCGCGTCCGGCAAGTTGCGCAGCTGGGGGGTATTGAATTGGCCCGCGGCGAAGATCGAGGAGGCTTGCCGCGTGGCGGCGGCGGAGGGGCTGCATCCACCGTGCGCGGCGCAACTGCCGTACAGCTTATTGCAGCGCGCTCCGGTGGAAGATCCCGACACCGTGCGCGTGTGCGACGCTTACGGTGTCGGTGTGGTTGCGTCGTATAGCCTGCACGGCGGCTTGTTGAGCGGAAAATACAATCGCCCCGATGCGGCTGCCGTGAACCGTTTGGAGGAAGCGCAACTCGACGAGCTGCGCCGCAGGGGAATGTTGCAACGGGTCGAGCAGATCGCCGTTGTCGCGCAAGAAGTCGGCTGTACGCCCGCGCAACTCGCGTTCGCTTATTGCCTACGGAACCGCCGCGTTTCCAGCGTCTTGTTCGGCGCGAAGTCGGTGTGGCAAATCGAAGAAAACCTGCAAACGTTGCAAGTCCTCCCCTCGGTCGGCGACCCAGTCTTGAGCAGGCTACGCATCATCGGATCGTAACGGTGCAATCGGGGTGACGCGAGGCGCAATGCGGGCTGCCTGGCCAGGCGTACCCCGGCTGGATTACGGATCCGAACCGCCTCGGCGAAAACCGCCATGCCACGATTCGTGAATTTCGTGACGCATACTATACTTCGGAGCGCCGCTTTCCATGCGATACGCGGCACACCGATGACAAGTTGCACGGAGATAATTATGCGCATAACAATGCTCGTGCTGATGCTGATCGCGACCGGCCTAGGCACCGTTCAAGCCGCCGACAATGACATGACTATCGTTGGCGGGCTCGATTTCGGGTTCAAGCGGCTCCATTTGGATACGGGCGCCGGCGGTAACGTCTTCAATCCTTCGTTCACGACGATCATTCCGAATGTCGCATTCGGCTACAAATCGCTCTACGGGATCCTTTCTTACGACAAATCGCTCAGCGCGGATAAGCAGACTACCGATGCCGCTGGCGTCCCGACCGCGACCACGCTGGATTTTTCGCGCACGGATTCAACGGCCACGCTGGGGTACCGCCTTGGCAACTCCTTTAGTGTATTTGGCGGCTACACCAAGGGCGTCAACGAATTTAGCCAGACGTCCGCCGTTGTATTCCTCATCGTCACGAATATCACGTATGCCGAAGCGGGGCCATTTGTCGGGGTTTCCTACACGCAGACTTTCGGCAACAAGGGCAGTCTCGGACTATCCGTCGCCTACGCCCAGCTCAACAGCGAGCTCAAGACGGTCACGCATCCGAGCGGAGCCAGCAGCGACACCAAAGGTGACAACACCGGCTTGAGTTACGGCTTGACGTGGTCCGGCACGCTGACCGGATCGCTCGGCTATCGAATAGGCGTGAAGGGGATTCAGTACAAAATGGACGAGCCGGCTAAAATCACCGAGCGCTATACCAACTTCTTCGTAGGGATCGCGAACTACTTCTAGCGGCGCGCGGCGGGCGACATCTAGAAGGAACCGAAGGTCTGACGTTTCGGGTTCTTCTTTTCGGTGACGTCTCTTTGCAACGCCAGCAGTTGCCGATGATCGGGTTGGAGCTCGAGTCCGCGTTGAATCAGCCCGCCGGCCTCCTGGTATTCCTTCTCCTCCGCCTTCGTTCTTGCGAGTCTGAGATAGGTATCGGCGAGCTGACCGGGGAGCGCACGCACGCGGCTGTCGTCTGGTGCGAGCCGCGTGGCCTCGCTCATCAAATCCTGCGCGAGCGCGGCGCGCGCGGCGCTGAGCGAACTAGGCGCCAGCAATTCTCGAAAGCGCGCCAGCAGGCTCTGTAGTTTCAGCTCACGTTCGCGACTCTCGCGTGCGCGCGGATCTTCGACGGGTGCAAGCATTTGTTTCGGTGCTTCCACCGCCGCCGGTCGCGTGCGCAATGACCTCGGCGCCACCACCACTTCCGCCTTTCGCTCCACTCGGATTGCAGCCGCCCGTTTCTGGCGAAGCTCGTTCAGAGCGAGGCGACGCGAGAACAGCATGGGATGGCTCGAATCCGCTTCTTCGGCGTTCTTCAGGAATGTCTCGGCTTGATCAAAGCTCTTCTGCTCGATAGCGCGCTCCGCCTGCGCGATGAACCGACCGGCGATCTCGTTCAACGAACGCGCGGCGCGCGAATTACTCGGGTCGAGCACGAGCACGCGCCGCAGTTTCGGCACCGCGGCAGTCTCCACCGGATCTAGGTATCGTGCTTCACGCACCGCGTCGTCGGCTTGCGCGAGGAGTTGCGCGATTTGGGCTGCGGCCGCGTCGGCGCGCGTCGAAGCGGTGGTCGATTCGACCACGGTCGGGACCGGCGCGGTCGTCGTCGCAGTCGGTTCAGCGGGCTTGCGTAACGCGAGAAAAGCCGCGCCCACGACGAGCGGCACCAACAGCGTCGTCGCCACCAGCAAACCACGACGTTTCGTCTGACCGGCGCTGGTCACGATCGCTTGCGCAGTCTTTGGACCAAGAATGATCGTGCGCTCCAGATGTGGCGGACCGGCCGCGGGCGCGAGCGTGTTCGCGCCGCTCGTGACGGCGTCGATCGAAGCTATCGCTTCCTCTCCCGTCTGGAATCGGTGCGCCGGGTTCTTCGCGAGGAATTTTTCGAGCAGCGGTTGATAAACCTGCAGCGGTGGCGGCAGCGGCGGGACCGCGTCCCGAAGATGCTTGATGCCGATCGAAACCGCGGAGTCCCCGGTGTAGGGAACCTTGCCGGTGAGCATTTCGAAAATCATCGCGCCGAGACTGTAGAGATCGGAGCGTTTGTCGGTCTCGCGTCCCATCGCCTGCTCGGGACTCATGTAGTAAGGCGTGCCGACGATCGAACCCGTCGCCGTCATGCTGTTGTCGTTGGTTTTGGCGATGCCGAAATCCGTGAGCACTGCCGTGCCGCTGTCGCGGAACAGGACGTTCTCGGGTTTCACGTCTCGATGCACGTACCCTTTGGAATGCGCGAACGCCAAGGCGCTCGCGATCTGCCGCGCGATGGCGAAAGCGGCCTTCGGCGGCATTCCCTTGCGGATGCGCGATTTGAGATCGCCGCCGGTGATGTACTCCATCGTAAAGTAGTGGTACGAACCGGCGACGCCGACGTCATACACGGCGTTGACATGCGGATGCGAAAGCTTGGCGATGATTTTGGCCTCGCGCACGAAGCGCTCGC
>JBGPCS010000297.1:0-4059 GCA_041481875.1 Sulfurifustaceae bacterium | reverse complement strand
CCCACCATCGCCAACATCGAGCGGTAAAGATCAAGCATATAGTCCGCGGCGGCGGTCGGCGAACGCGAGCGCGCGGCATCGAGGCGCACGAACGCGTGCGCGAACGGCAGGCCGCCGATGCGCACGATGTCCCCCGGCGCCGCCGCGCCGGCGAGTAGCGGCTCCATCGGAAAGCGTGCGTCTTCGGCGAACGGCAGCGGAACGAGCTGCAAGTGTTTGTGCGGTTGGCTTGCGCCGGCGACAGTCCCGCTGTTGTAGAACGCGAGGGCGTCGTACTCCGCCATGCAAGTCCACAGCGCTTCGAAGTCGTGCCGTGTCAACGGGCTTTCCTGTGTTTCGAATTCGCGCGTGACAACGAGTACGTGATGGTCGACGACGTTGTATTTGTTGAGCAGACACAAGTGGGTCGCGGATACGTCGGCGACGAAGAGATCCTCGTCATAAGGTAGGAACGGATTCGCGGGAGTGCCTTGCCGGCTCTGTCCGCTCCGGTGCTCGGCGCTGGCCTGTTTTTTGCGTGCGAGGCTCGAGACCGTACGCACCTGGAATTGCACGTCATGATCCGTGATGATGTGCATCTCGGTCGCGATGGAATGCAGCGAGCCGCGTGCGCGCGCGTCCAGCGAGCGCTGAACAATATGGTTCCAAAAGGTACCGGGCACAAAGCGCGCAGGTTCTGCCATTAGTCGAGTCGCCCGTTCCAGTGTCGCGCCATTTTATCCGCCGCGTGTTCTAAGTACATGCGAGAGCAGATGTCGCCATGCGTCGCTCGTCACCGTATGACGACGACAGATGCGTTGCCGACGAAAATGCGGGGTAGCTTTCCAGTATGACCTCGGCTAAGCTCCCGGCGCTGCGCTCCAGGTTTTTGTGGTTAACGGAAGTTCCTCCCGATGTCATCGGCAGCGCTCCCGGAAATCTTCAAGAGCGAGGCGCAGTATATTTCGTTTATTTTCAGTCGAGGTGATTTCGTGATTACAGGCACCGTGAAGTGGTTCAACGAGAGCAAGGGCTTCGGCTTCATCACGCCCAAGGACGGCGGCAAGGATGTGTTCGTGCACTACTCCGCTATCAAGGGCAATGGATTCAAAAGTCTGGCCGAGGGCCAGCAAGTGACTTTTGAAATCCAACAGACGCCGAAGGGCCCGGCCGCCGCGAACGTCGTTCCGGCTTGATTGTCATTTTCCATCGATTCATTGTGAGACCCCGCTCAGCGGGGTTTCTTTTTTCCGGGGCCGGCGATACGTCGCGCGCGCGTTGGCGTCGCCACCGCCGACGCTCAAACTAACCGGGTTCAACTGATCATACAGGGTGGTACATGACGGAAAGACGCCGCCAGCCAGTCAAGGCTTACAACAACGAGACGTTCCTCAACAGCCGCGACGCCCGAGCGTTGCGCATCCTCGCGGAATACGTGGAGCCGGCCAGTCGCTTCTCGCATTACCGCATCGAGGACACGATCGTCTTCATGGGCTCGGCGCGCACGCTCTCGCTCGAGCAAGCGCAGCAGGAGCTCGAAACGGCGCGTCGCGACGAAGGCGACGTCGCGAGCGCGGAGATGCGCTTGCACATGTCGCAATATCACGAAGCGGCGCGCCGGCTCGCGCAGCGCTTGACCGACTGGTCGAAACAGATGAGCAGCACCGAGCGGCGCTTTGTCGTCTGCACCGGCGGTGGGCCGGGCATCATGGAGGCGGCGAATCGCGGCGCATCCGAAGCGCGCGGCCTGAACGTGGGACTCACGATATCCATACCCAAGGAGGAATTCGACAACCAATACGTCACGCGCGAACTGGCGTTTCACTTTCATTACTTTTTCATGCGCAAGTTCTGGTTCGTGTACCTCGCCAAGGCGATCGTTGTTTTTCCCGGCGGCTTCGGCACGCTCGATGAGCTGTTCGAAATCCTAACGCTGTTGCAGACCGGCAAGGTGCGCAAGCACTTGCCCGTCGTTCTGTTCGGAACCCACTACTGGGACGAGGTGATTAATTTCAGCGCGCTCGCCAAGTACGGCAACATCGACGCGGGTGATGTCGATCTCATGTATCGCACCGATTCCATCGACGACGCTTACGATTACATCGTGAACGAGTTGACTAAGCACGCGGTGGCGGAGCCGGGCGCGACGTTGTAGGTGCATTGAGAGCGCGAGTCCATTTGAATCTACACATGGCCAAAGAGATCGAAATCTACGTCAGCACCGATCTAAAGGAATCGCACCAGCGCACGACCTCCCCCTCTCCCCTCGCGGGAGAGGGATGGGGTGAGGGGGAGAAGCCAAGTCGATGAGCAAGGACCCGGAAATTTACGTCAGCACCGACATCGAAGCGGACGGTCCTATTCCGGGGCCGCACTCGATGCTGAGTTTCGGCTCGGCGGCGTTTCTTCCGGACAAGAAGGTCGTCAGTACCTACAGCGCCAATCTGCAAACGTTGCCCGGCGCGACATCCGATCCGCGGACGATGGAATGGTGGAAGGGATTTCCCGACGCGTGGGCGACGTGCCGCCTAAATCCACGCGCGCCTGAAGAAGCGCTGCCGGAATACCTGAAGTGGTTGCAAAACCTGCCCGGCCGTCCGGTTTTTCTCGGCTGGCCGGCGACGTGGGACTTCATGTGGATCTATTGGTACCTGGTTCGCTTCACCGGCGAGCGGCCGTTTCGCGAGAACGCGCTCGACATCCGCTCCTACGCGATGGGTATGCGCAAGTCGAACTTCCATATGACCTCGCGCAGTTACCTGCCCAAACGCTGGTTCGACGAGCGACCGCATACGCACGTGGCCTTGGAAGACGCGCTGGAGCAGGGGGCATTGTTCTGCAACATGCACGCAGAAAATATGCAGGAGCCGGAGACCTGAGTCAGGAACGCGCGCGCATACCGGCGCATCGCGCGTAAGGAATCGCTGCGCTCGCCGACTAAGCTCACGAGGTGAACTCGTGACGGCGCGGTCATTCACATTCGCGGCAGGCGAAAGCGGATCTTGGCGCATCGTGAAGATGCGGACGATCGTCGGTCCGCCGCTGGCGGAAGCTCCGCGGTTGAACGTCACCGACGGTGTCGTTGCGTCGGCCGGCGGTCGCGTCGCGTGGGCGCTGCAGGGCGTCACCAGCAACGAGCGTTACGTCACGCGATCGGAACGGAGCCGCCTGGTTGCCAAGCAGGAAGCGCCCGGCCGCAGCGACGCGACTCGCGCGGCGCTGATCCCGATCCGCAAGAACGCCACCTGGTGGGACTTACCGCAAGACCAGCGTCGGAGAATCTTCGAAACGCAATCGCGACACATCGGCATCGGCCTCGAATATCTACCCGCCGTCGCGCGCCGGCTGCACCATTGTCGCGACTTGGCGTCACACGAACCGTTCGATTTTCTGACGTGGTTTGAATTCGCGCCGAGCGACGAAGGGTTGTTCAACGACTTAGTTGAACGGCTACGCGCGACTGAGGAATGGAAATACGTCGACCGCGAAGTGGATATACGGCTGAGCCGCGACCGCAACTAACACGCTCCTATAACCGCAACGGTTTGACCGGCGCTTCCATCCACGCCTTGGACTTGCGCCAGTCGACTTTCGGATCGTCCACGAAGAGCTCGAGCTCGTTGCCGTCCGGATCGCGCACGTACAGACTCTGGCTCACCGTGTGATCCGACACCCCGTCGATTGGAACGCCGGCCTTTTCAAGGAGCGTTCGCATCGCACGCAGTTCATCGAGCGATTCACCGATCTTCCAGCCGATGTGATAAAGCCCGATACGGCGCCCGTGCAACGGCCCGGGCGCATCGCCGACCTCGATCAGAAGCAACTCATGGTGCGTATGCCCGCTGGAAAACATCGCGGCACCACCGTCGAAAATTTCCCCGATCAACGGCAAGCCGACGACGTCGCGGTAAAACTGCACCGAGCGCCGCAGATCGCGCACATAAAGAACGAAGACCTCGGTGGCGGCGGCCAGCGGCTGGTCGAGCACCGGCTCGCGGCCGGCCTTGAGCGCCTGCACCGCGTGCTCGAGCATGTCCAGATACAGGGACAGCCCGATCTCGGTCACCTGGCCGCTTTGCT